>JBGTEH010000560.1:0-7764 GCA_041747915.1 Ilumatobacteraceae bacterium | reverse complement strand
TGCCACCGTTCCGCTCGTGAGGTTACCGGGCTACACTCCGAGGCTCCCAGGAGAGGTGCCAGAGCGGCCGAATGGGGCGCCCTGCTAAGGCGTTGATCGCAGCAATGTGATCCGTGGGTTCAAATCCCACCCTCTCCGCCACCTCCACGCGATCACCGGTGCGGTCCGAGCATCGGCTGGCGCAGTCGACGGCCGTCCAGCATTCGAATGACAGTTGTGTCATTTGAATGACGCTCATGTTGCGGTTTCGTGACGAATGGGATAGAACGTCAGCGGACCCCGCCGCACGTGCGGCACATGGGTCCCGAGTTCTGTTCAGCGAGATGTCACATCGCCCTGCGGACCACCGACGATGACCTCCCCCTCCCAACCCCATCTCGACCCGTCCTCGGGACAACCGTACGACCGCGCTGAGCCTGTGCGAGCCCGCACCGATGACAACGAGTTCTGGGGAGACAGTGCCTCGTGGTCGACACGCGATCACCTCGATGCGAGCGATGCGAGCGACGAGTCCGCACATCGACTCGGACTCGGCGCAGCCGGACGATGGTGGCGGTCTGCCGGCCGGACCGGGGCGACGCGCACGCACTCCGTCGGGGCCCCGGCAGTTGCCGTCGCAGTGCCGTTCGACGACATCGCCGATGGACCGCACGATCACGACCCCGACGACGCGGGTTGGGACGAGGCCTGGGAGCTGTCGCCGTCGGAGCCACCGCGCTCAGGGGTCGACCCGTTGCTGGCGCGCCTCGGTGGACTTGCCGTGATCCTCACTCTGCTCGTACCGGTGGTGCTCGGCTTCGCATCAGACGACGGCGAGACGGTGCTCTCGGCATCACCGGCGACGCAACCGATCGGCACCGCGAACGCGGCGGCCTCGGACGCGACAACCGCGGACCCGATTGCCGCCGACCCTGTCGAAACCGTGAATTCGGCGGACACCGCCGACACCGCCGACTCCCCCGACGCCACGTCGCTGCCCGCTCCCGCTCCCGTGCCGTCGGTGGCCGACGCCGTCGCCCCGGAGACGTCAGCGATCGTCGAGACGACGAGCGCTCCGCCGGCAACCGAAACACTCGTGGACTGCGCGCTCGACTACGAGGTCGCCGCCGGTGACTTCTGGATCCGCATTGCAGACGGCTCCGGCGCAACTTTACGCGACATCCTCGCGGCCAACGGGGCCACCGTGTCGACGCCGTTGTATCCCGGCCGATCGATCTGCCTGCCCGCCGGTTCCGAGATTCCGTCGCGTCCCGCTGCAACCGCCACCTCAACAACGGTTGCGGTCGCTGTGAAGGCGCCGACCACGACCTCGAAGACGACCGAGCAGCCGACGACCACCACGACCAAGACGACCGCCTCTCCACCCATCGCCACCACCCCGCCTCCGCCCGCAGCGACAGCATCTCCCGACCAGGTCGAAGCGATCATTCGCGCCGTCTGGCCCGACGAACTCGAAGAGCGCGCCCTCGAGATTGCCTGGCGCGAGAGCAACTACGTCTCGACGGCCAAGAACTCGTGCTGCTACGGGCTGTTCCAGGTGTACTGGAGCGTTCACGAGGCGTGGCTCGACGACATCGGCATCACCTCGCCGGACCAGCTCTACGATCCAACCACCAATTCGCGGGCTGCGTTGGCGCTCTACGACCGTTCGGGCGGTTGGGGTCCCTGGGGCCCCTGAATCGTCGGTGCGACTCGCATCATGGCGGGTCTGCATTGAACGGACTTCGGTCTACACTGTCGGCCGTCACAATTCGGCGCTCGTAGCTCAATGGATAGAGCACTTGACTACGGATCAAGCGGTTGGGAGTTCGACTCTCTCCGAGCGCGCAGGACGATGAGGGCGGCACCGCGAGGTGTCGCCCTCATCGCGTCCGGTCTGAGTTCAGCGGCACCGTGCATCGTCAGGCATTGCTCAAGTTCGAGGGGTTGCTTGCCGATGCGCGCATGTGAGGCTCATCAGGATCGGCGCGCTCGTGGGCAGCGTCATTCTGCTCGTGTTGACGACGCTCTCGATGGTCGACAAGCGTGCCGAGCAACAGACAGAGCAGACTGCCCGCGCAGTCGCCACGATCCTCATGGCCGACCAGGCGATCGAGTCGGCCATCGTACGCGCAATGGCGGTGGTCGATGTGGCCACGGCTCGATCAGATCCGGAATCCGTCGCTCGTTCGTTCGGTGCTGCAGCGCAGGCCTGCATCATCGACTCCGGCACCAATCGATGCACGGGCGCCGACCTCGGATCCTCTGACGCCTTCGGAAGCGCAGTCGCGGCCTCGGTCGAACGGCGAGGGCCGGCGGTTACCGTCGACCGATCGACGAACTCACTGCTGGTGGTCGCTCGCGGCGATGTGACCACATCGTTGCTGCTGCCGTCCGAGTCATTGCTCGGCGACGTGGGGTCGTCGGCCACCGACAGCAACGCGGTGACAATCGATGTGATGCTGTCACGCGAGCTCGCCGAACAGAGCGGGGGTGAACCGAGCCGGATCGGTCCGACCACCGTCGACGGCCGACTTCTCGTCGTCGACACGATGGCCCTGCCCGGTGACGGCGGATCGGTTCGAGTAACCACGTCGATCGCCAACGACGCAGGGCTCGTGGGTGACGGTTTCGGCCAATACATCCTGCTCTTCGCCCTCGGGGCCGTCCTGATGTTTCTCGCCGGGTGGACCTTCCTGCTCGATCGACGAAACCTCCACCGTCGAGCCACCACCGACGACCTCACCGGACTTCCGAACCGTCGTGAGTTCGAACGTCAGACCGAAGAAGCGTTGCTCGCAGCCGAGCGGTTCAACACCGGCGTGTGCGTGATGGTGATGGACCTCAACGGCTTCAAGAACATCAACGACACGTTGGGCCATCAGTTCGGCGACCTGGTGTTGCGGGCCGCCGCCAAGCGGCTGCGCCAAGCAGTGCGCGACACTGACGTCGTGGGTCGCTGGGGTGGGGACGAGTTCGTGATCCTGCTTCCGGGTATCCAGGACGCCTCGGCGGCGCGCAGCAGCGCCGAACGCATCGGCGCGCTGCTGGGCGGAACTCCGATCGCCAACGACGTCACCGTCACCGCTGCGATCGGGTCTGCGCTGTACCCCCGCCACGGCACCACACTCGACGAGCTGATCCGGGCCGCCGACGAGGCGATGTACGGAGCCAAGACGACGGGCGTGACCCATCGCCTCGCCGATCCGCGCACCGGTGATCCGGACATCGACGGTCCCACCTACGGCGGCGTCGATCGGCGCCGGTCGCATTCCGACGACACCCATCGAGTCTGATCCTTTCGGAGAGCCCAGCGAACCGCAGCCCTCGGGCCGAGTTGGTCGACGCGTACACTGCGAACGTGCCCGAACGAACCGTGCTGACGAGCAAGCTCGCCGGTTTCGGCACCACGATCTTCGCCGAGATGTCGGCGCTCGCCGTCGAGACCGGAGCGATCAATCTCGGCCAGGGCTTTCCAGACACCGATGGTCCGATCGAGGTGCTCGATGCCGCCGTCGCCGCGATCCGAAGCGGGACCAATCAGTACCCGCCCGGGCCCGGGGCCCGGGAACTTCGCCAGGCCGTCGTCGATCATCAACGCCGGTTCTATGGCATCGAACTCGATCCGGCGAGCGAGGTAGTGGTCACCGCCGGTGCGACCGAGGCCCTGGCCGGCGCGCTGCTCGGCATGCTCGATGTCGGCGACGAGGTCGTCGTGTTCGAGCCGATGTACGACAGCTACCAGGCGTGCATCGCCCTCGCCGGTGCTCGCTGCGCTCCCGTTCTGCTCGCTCCCGACGCGTCCGGCCGATACGTGTTCGACGCCGACGCGTTGCGCGCCGCCTGCAGCAGCCGAACCAAACTCATTCTGCTCAACACGCCGCACAATCCGACCGGCAAGGTGTTCACCGCCGATGAGTTGGCGATGATCGCCGAGGTCGCCCTCGAACGAGATCTCATCGTGGTGACCGACGAGGTGTACGAGCACCTTCTCTTCGACGGGCGCGAGCACATTCCGATCTCGACGCTTCCGGGCATGGCGACGTGCACGTTGACGATCTCCTCGGGTGGCAAGACGTTCCACACGACCGGATGGAAGATCGGTTGGATGACCGGTCCGGAGCCGCTCGTGAGTGCCGCTCGGACCGCCAAGCAGTTCCTCACCTACGTCAACGGGGCGCCGTTCCAGCCGGCGATGGCCGTCGGTCTCGGGCTGCCCCTTGCGTACTTCGAACGACTCGCCCACGATCTGCAGACGGCACGCGATCATCTCGTCGCCGGACTTCGCGCAGCCGGATTCGTGGCGTACGAGCCGGAGGCCACCTACTTCACCACCGTCGACATCCGACCCGTCGACCCCTCCGGTGACGGTGTGGCCTTCTGTCGTTCGCTCCCGCGCCGCTGCGGTGTGGTCGCGATTCCCAACGAGGTCTTCTACGCCCAGCCCCAACACGGCCGCCACCTCGTGCGGTTCGCGTGTTGCAAGCGACTCGGCGTGATCGATGAAGCCGTCGATCGCCTCGTCGGGGGGTTGGCTTCGTGACTGCGCTCAGAGTGGCCGCGATCCAGCACGACATCGCGTGGCACGACCGGGATGCCAACTTCGAGCACCTCGCGCCACTCGTCGCGGGCGCGGTCGGCTCTGGCGCTCGCGTGGTGCTGCTCACGGAAACGTTCTCGACCGGATTCTCCTTCGACACGCCCGGCATCGCCGAACCCGAGGGCGGCTCCTCGTCGCAATTCCTGGCCGAGATGGCATCGACGCATGCGGCATGGGTCGGTGGATCGTGTCCCGAGATCGCAGCCGATGCGCCGTCCGGCGATCAACGTCCCTCCAACGTGTTCGTGCTCGTCGCTCCTGATGGCACGCAGCATCGCTATCGCAAGATCCACCCGTTCTCTCACGCCGAAGAGGAGCGCTACGTGCGCGCCGGCACCGAGTTCGTCACACTCGACATCGAGGGTCTGCGCTGCAGCCTCTTCGTTTGTTACGACCTGCGTTTCGCCGACGAGTTCTGGGTGTTGGCGCACGAGAGCGACGCCTACTTCGTGGTCGCCAACTGGCCGGCAAAGCGACGCCTGCACTGGTCGTCGCTACTGCGGTCCCGAGCGATCGAGAACCAGTCGTATGTCGTGGGTGTCAACCGGGTGGGCTCGGGCGGCGGGCTCGACTATTCGGGCGACAGCGCGATCATCGACCCTCTCGGCGAAGTGCTTGCGACCGGAGCGGTTGGTGAGACGATCCTGCTCGCCGACCTCGATCCCGCTCACGTGGCGTCAACACGCGACCACTTCCGATTCCTGCAAGACCGCCGCTGAGCGCGACCCGACCATCTCGTGACTTGTTCGCCAACAGGGGGCGCAAGAGTTCACGAGAACGGTCAGGCGCGCGTGGTGGGGCGCATCTGCATCGACACTCGGATGCCGTACGGGGTGTCCTGCTGGCCGACCTCGCGGAACCCGAGACCAGCGTGGAAGGCCAGTGACCCGTCGTTCGGCGGGTCGACATTGACTTCCAGCGCAAGTTGGTCGACTCCCTCGATCTTCGACATGAGTTCATCGACGCGCCCGTAGAGCGCCGTGCCAACGCCGCGGCCGCGAGCGGACTCATCGACTGCAACCCGATCGAGGTACATGAAACGCTCGTATCGGGCGGTGAACCAGCGATAGTTGACGGAGTCGTAGGCGGAACTGTCGGCCAACACCAGACAGAAGCCCATCACCTCACCGTCGCACTCGGCCACCAGCGCGATCGGGCTCTGCGACACGATGAACAACATGCGGTCGACGTTGACCGATCCGACTTCGGGGACGTTGGCCTGGTTGATCTCGAGAATCCGATCGAAGTCGGTCGGCCGAAACGCTCGGATCGCGACGTCGTCGGGCGATGAGGGCGTCGCCGGCATGGCGAGCACGGTAGATGCTGGTTCGCGGTTTGTTGCGTATTCGGCGCGGGGCTGTTCCTCAACCCGTCGTATCATCAATTTCATGTTGTTCCGCAAGAACGCCCAGATGGTCGATTCCGCCGATGCGTTGCCTGGTCGGACCGACCAGACCATGCCGATGCCCGACACGCACTTCGTCAACGGTCACCCACTCACGGGTCCGTGGCCCGAGGGAACGAAGACCGCCGTGTTCGCGATGGGCTGCTTCTGGGGCGTCGAGCGCAAGTTCTGGCAACTCGACGGCGTCTACTCGACCTTTGTCGGATATGCCGGTGGTTACACCCCCAACGCCACCTACGAGGAGGTCTGTTCGGGCCGCACCGGCCACACCGAGGCCGTCGCAGTGGTGTACGACCCCGATGTCGTCAGCTACGAGCGACTGCTTCAGACGTTCTGGGAGGGCCACGACCCGACCCAGGGGATGCGCCAGGGCAACGATGTCGGCAGCCAGTACCGCAGCGCCATCTTCCTCACCGACGAGTCGCAACGCGCCGTCGTCGAGTCGTCGCGAGCGATGTTCCAAGAGCGCCTCAATGCCGCCGGATTCGGCGAGATCACCACCGACGTCGAGCCGATCGACCTCGCCACCGGCTTCTTCTACGCCGAGACGTACCACCAGCAGTACCTCGCCAAGAATCCCAACGGCTATTGCGGCGTCGGCGGCACGGGCGTCAGCTGCCCGATCGGCCTCACCGCCTGAGCCAACCAACCCGAAATGTGCGGTGAATTGTGCACCCAGCGGGCACGAGAGCGCATTTTTCGGAATGGTGGTGGTGGTCAGGGCCAGGGGGAGTGGCGGATGGCCTTGCCGTCGGCGTCGAGGGGGCGGCCGGACCAGCGAAGTGAGCCGGGAGTAGCCGACAGCCGCGCGATGAGGCCCTGCATCGGGGTGCCGTCGACGTCGACGATCGCCTGCCGCGCGGCGTAGTGCTCGTCGACGGCGATGTCGGCCATGTCGTACACGGGCCCGATGGCCGCCTCGGCTGCGGTGAACGCTTCGAGCACCTCGATCTGGGTGCGCCGTGCGCACCAGGCGGTCATCACCTCTTCGAGTTCGAGGCGATGGGCGGTGCGGCCCTCGAACGTGTCGAAACGAGCGTTGTCGGCGACGCCGAGCACGCCCATCACCCGCGCCGCCACCGAGTCGCTGCTCGTCGACACCGCGATCCACCGTCCGTCGCTGCACTGGTACGTCCCGCGCGGGACGGTGTACGGCAGACCGGCGCCAAGCCTTGGTTGCTGCTCGCCGGTGACGCCGTACAGCGACACGAGTGGTCCCATCATCTGGAACATCGTCTCGAGCAGGTTGGCGTCGACCACCTGGCCGACGCCCGAGTGCAAGGCGACCATCGTCGCGAAGGCGGCGGCGAGGCCGGTGACCTCATCGGTCAGCGCGATGGGCGGGAGCAGCGGTTGACCGTCGGGTTCGCCGCTGAGTGCGGCGAGCCCCGACATCGCCTCGGCGATGGTCGCAAACCCGGGACGCGCCGCGTACGGTCCGTCCTGCCCGAACCCGCTGATGCGTGTGATCACGAGTTCAGGGTTGCGGGCGAGCAGAACGTCGGGGCCGAGTCCGATCCGTTCCAGTGTGCCGGGCCGTGAGTTCTCCACGAGCACGTGCGCACCGTCGATCACATCGAGGAGCACTGCCCGATCCGCCTCGTCCTTCACGTCGAGCACGATGGTGCGCTTGTTGCGATTGACCAGCTTCCACCACAGCCCTGAACCGTCGCGAGGATCACGCCAGGCCATGTCGCGCAGGCTGTCGCCGTCCGGTCGTTCGACCTTGATCACGTCGGCGCCGAAATCGGCCAGGTAGCGCGCGCAGTTCGGCCCGGCG
>JBGTEH010000559.1:0-2312 GCA_041747915.1 Ilumatobacteraceae bacterium | reverse complement strand
GGTGATCCGCACGATCAAGGGCGTCGACTCGGTGTACGACGCATATCGCCTGATCCCGGGCGCGGTCACACCGGTAGCCTGACCGGCCGTGCCAGCGTTCCAGACCAGTCCCGGCATGCGGGACATCCTGCCGCCCGAGAGTGGTCGCTGGCGTCGATTCACCGATGTGTTCGTCGACGTTGTCGAACGCGCCGGATACGGCCAGATCGTGACACCGCTGCTCGAGGATCTCGGGGTGTTCACCCGCATCGGTGACGCGACCGACGTGGTCACCAAGGAGATGTACGACTTCGTCGACAAGGGTGAACGACACATCGCGCTTCGCCCGGAGATGACGGCGAGCGTGTGTCGGGCATTCGCCGAGCACCGACCGACCGTGCCGTGGAAGGTCTTCTACTCGGGTTCGAACTTCCGCTACGAGAAGCCGCAACGGGGTCGCTACCGCCAGTTCGACCAAGTGGGCGTCGAGGTACTGGGAGCGGACGACCCACACCTCGACGTCGAGGTGATCGCACTGGCTGCCGAGTTCTATCAACGTCTCGGACTCCAGCGGGTGACGCTGTTCGTGAACAGTCTGGGTGAACCCGATGACCGTGCTCGCTACGTCGAAGCGCTCCGGGACTACTTCACGGCCGCCGGTGACCGGCTCAGCGAACAGTCGCGAGCGACGCTGCTCCGCAACCCACTTCGAGTGCTCGATTCCAAACGTGCGAGTGACCAAGAACTGATCGCTGGCGCGCCACAGATCGCGGAGTTCCACGGCGCCGAGGCGGCCGAGCACTTCGCGGCGGTCCTCACAGGTCTGCGGGCGCTCGGGATCGAGTTCGTGATCGAACCGAAGCTCGTGCGTGGACTCGACTACTACCGCCGCACGATCTTCGAGTTCCAGGGCGCAACGCTCGATTCCGCTCAGAACGCGCTCGGTGGCGGTGGGCGGTACGACGGTCTGGTCGAGGCGCTCGGTGGGCCGGCCACGCCCGGTATCGGGTTCGCGCTGGGCGTCGACCGGACGTTGCTCGCGTGCGACGACGAAGGCGTGTTTGGAGCGGAGGCCGATCAACTCGACGCGTTCGTGGTCGACGTCACCGGTGGCATCGAAGCGCTCGCCATCACTGCCGAACTGCGCGCCCTCCGGTTTGCAGTCGACCGGGCCTACGACAACCGCTCGATGAAGGCGCAGATGAAGCTGGCCAATCGCAGCGGCGCGCGTTACGCCATCATCGTCGGCGACGACGAACTCGCCGCCGGCACCGTCGTCGTCAAACCGATGCAAGGCGAGGGCGAACAGATCGCCGTCGCCCGCTCGGATGTATCCAACCACCTCGCTGTCCAACCCGACCAGAATTGATCCGAACCATGAGCGACAACATCCGTTCCACCGGCGCCACGAGCATGCGGACACATCTGTGCGGTGATCTGCGCGTCGAACACATCGGCCGGACAGTCAGCGTGTGTGGCTGGGTGGGTCGTCGGCGTGAGCACGGCGAACACCTCGCATTCGTCGACCTGCGCGATCACACGGGCATCGTGCAGTGCGTCATCAACGACGACGTCGACGTGCGCAGCGAGTACGTGTTGCGGATCACCGGTGTCGTGCGGGAGCGACCCGACGGAACGGTCAACGACAACCTGCCCACCGGCAAGATCGAGCTGGGCGAGTGCCATGTCGAGATCCTTCGCAAGGCCGACCCGCCTCCGTTTCCGATCGACGCTCGCGCCGACGATGTCGACGAGAACATCCGCCTCCAGCACCGCTACCTCGATCTGCGGCGCGAACGCATGCAGAAGAACCTGCGCGTGCGGTCGCGGATCAACGCGGCGGTTCGCAACGCGATGGATGCACAGGGCTTCGTCGAAGTCGAGACGCCGATGCTGGTGCCGTCGACGCCGGAAGGCGCTCGAGAGTTCCTGGTTCCGTCGCGCAAGGAGCCCGGCTCGTTCTACGCGCTCCCGCAGTCGCCGCAGCTGTTCAAACAGTTGCTGATGGTGGGCGGCGTCGACCGGTACTACCAGATGGCGCGGTGCCTGCGCGACGAAGACCTGCGCGCCGACCGCCAGTACGAGTTCATGCAGCTCGACATGGAGATGAGCTTCGTCACCCAGGACGACGTCCTCGACGCGGTGAGTGCGGCCGTGCTCGACGCCGACGAGGCGATCACGGGTAGGCGCAGGGGCCCGATCGAGCGAATGACCTGGCATGACGCGATGAATCGGTTCGGCATCGACAAGCCCGACCTGCGCTTCGGCATGGAACTCGTCGAACTCACCGCAGTCTTCGCGACCACCGAGTTCAAGGCGTTCGCCGGTGCCGA
>JBGTEH010000558.1:0-7656 GCA_041747915.1 Ilumatobacteraceae bacterium | reverse complement strand
AATCGGGTACTCGCGGCCGACGTGCGGCGGCGGACCAGACTCGACCTGGCCGACATCGGCCCGATGCGCGCCGTCCGCCGCCAGAACCTGATCGAACTCGGAATGCGCGATCGCCGGTCGGGGTGGCCGCTCGAGATGGTGCTGCGGGGTTCCCACGCCGGGTGGACGATCGTCAATGTGCCCGTGGCCTACCACGAGCGTGCCGGTCGGTCGAAGGTCACCGGCACGGTGCGCGGCACCATCCGTGCGGTCAAGGACATGGGCCGGCTGCTGCGCGACGAACCCTCGACGTACTGGTGAGCATGCATCTGACCATCATCGCAAAGCAGCCCCGGCCGGGCTTCGTCAAGACACGGCTGTGCCCGCCGTGTACCCAGCAGCAGGCCGCCGACGTCGCGTCCGCCGCACTGCTCGACACGCTCGACGCGCTCGACGCGGTCGCGGCGAACCTCAACGGAGTCGATCGGATCCTGTTGTTCGACGGCGACCCGAGCGGCTGGGCGCGGCCCGGCTACCGGGTCGTGGCCCAGCGCGGCACAGGCCTCGCGAGCAGGTTGAGCAATGCGTTCGACGAACTCGGACCGGGGATGATCGTGGGGATGGAGGCACCCGGGGCCGTGCCGGCGCTGTCCGACGGGGTCTCGGCATTGCGTGACGGACGCGACGTGCTCGGACTTGCGGTCGACGGCGGGTACTGGGCGATCGGGTTGCATCGATCCGACCCGGCCGTGTTCGCCGAGATCCCGATGAGCACGTCCTCCACCGGGCTCGCGCAGCTGTCGCGACTGCACCGTTTGCACCGAAGTGTCCAGATGCTGCCGATGTCGCACGACCTCGACACGATCGAAGATCTCCGCATCGCGGCTCACCACGCGCCCGATGGTTCGCGCCTGCGAGCCGCAGCGCAATCGGTCGTGGTATCGCTGAGTTGAGTGTGGCCGACCGGCCACGGTGGTGTTCACGCTCAACGAATACCGAGACGGGCGTCGTTGCCGGCCGGCATGCCGCGCAGCAGACCGACGAGCACCTCGGCGGGCGTCGACAACGGAAGCACCGTGCGGGTGAGCAACAGGTCGGTGTCGAGTTTTCCACCGCGAACCGTCGGTCCGAAGCTGCCCCAGAACGCACCGTCGGCGGTGATCGTGAGCTCACTGGGAATGTCGACTGGTCGAGCATCGACGCCCAGCGCCAGTTCGTCGGCGCGCCCTCTGCGGACGATGGGCCGCACGAGGTGATCGTCGGGTGCCACACCCATCGACGCGACCAACTGCTTGAGCGGATCGAGCCGTTGGTCGTCGGGCGACCACGCCGTCGTGGTGGCGATGCGCACGCGCACGCCCCGAGCGATCAGGCGCGGCACCGCTTCGACGACCTTGTCGAAGTTGTCGGGACCCCGCGCCATGTCGTTCACGTCGGCGAGGTGCGAGTCGAGCGAGATCTGGATCGCGACGTCGTGGCCTGACAGCATCGCCGCTCGCTCGAGACGCGGTCCGGCGAACAGCGTGCCGTTCGTCAGCAGGATGACCGGTAGCTCCGCTGCCATCGCCACGATCGTTTCGGGCAACCAAGGCAGCAGGAATGGCTCGCCTCCGGTGACGCCGAGCCCCGTGAAGCCGAGCTCACGGCCCTGCCGAGCGACTTCGATCATCGTCGCCGGATCGATCTCACGCCGAGCGCTCCGAGGTGAACTCTCGGTGAGGCAATAGGAGCAGGCGAGGTTGCAGTTGTAGTTCGTGTACAGCCAGATCCGTCCAGGGAGCACGCCGTCGTCGATCGCCTCTGCCACGGGGCTGTTACGCCGGGGGTCTGACCCCTGGCGTAACACGGTTGCGGTGTCACTCATTGCAGACCTGCTTGTTCGAGTCGTTCGGCCGTGGCGGCCGAGGTGGGTAGTTCGAAGCCCGTTGCGAATCGGTTGAGGAACAGAGTGGCTCCGATCGTGACACTGAGTTCGACGAGCAAGTGGTCGGAGAACGATCCGCGTACATCGTCCCACACCGTCGGGGGCACCGGGCCCGTGGCTCCGGCCATCGCGTCGATCCAGCGGATCAATCGGCGTTCCGAATCGTCGGTGAATGCATCCTCGATCGGCATCTCGCCGCGCAGTGCAACGATCTCGTCGTGGCTCAACCCGACATCGAATGCCACCGCCGAGTGGGCGTGGATGCAGTACTGGCACCCCTGCAACGCCGACGTCCGCAGGATCGCGAACTCCTTGTGACGGGTTGTGACCGCACCGTCGCCGAGGGCAGCGCCGACGAAACCGAGCGTCGGACCGAGAAGTTCGGGCACGTTGGCGAGCGCCGCCACGATCGGGCCGGGATCACCACCCTCGAAGAACGACTGCGCCGAGATCGGAGCAGTCGAGGCCTCCAACAGATCGATCCGACTCATGGCGGCGAGTCTCCCACCCCGGCCTGCGCGCCCTGCCACCTCAGGCGCGGATTTCTGGAACGTTCACGCGCCTGTGTACGAGCGAGCCCTATGTTCGGTTGATGAGAACCAATCAGCAGCACTGGGACACGGTCTGGTCGACCAAGCGATCCGACGAGGTCAGCTGGTATCAGCGGTCGACCGAACCCTGAGCAACTCTGGTGCGCCGCGTGACGGCGCCTCCAGCCCGAGTGGCGGTGGTCGGTGCCGGCACGACAACGCTGGTCGGTGAGCTCGCGGCCGACGGTTTCGACGTGGTGGCGCTCGACGTGTCGGCAGCCGCGATCGACACTCTGCGTGAGCGATTCGACGGATCGGAGCGGATCACGTACGTGGTCGCCGATGTCTGTGCATGGCACCCGACCGAACAGGTCGACACGTGGCACGACCGAGCGGTGTTCCACTTCCTGGTGAGCGACGCCGACCAGCGCGCGTACGTGGCATCGGCACGCCGGACCGTGCGCGTCGGCGGACAAGTCGTGATCGCCACGTTCTCACCCGACGGACCGGAGCAGTGCAGCGGACTTCCGGTGGCGCGACACGATGCGACGACGCTCAGCGCCGCCTTCGACGGCTTCGAATTGATCGACGACTTCGAGTCCGATCACGCCACCCCGTGGGACAGCACCCAGCGCTTCACCCACGCCATCTTCCGTCGCCTCAGCTGACCATCCCCCATTCCAATTCCGTTTGCGGCGCGCTTTCGGTGGGTCGGCCCACGGAAATCTCACCACAAACGGATCGTCTGGGGTGTCGGGTCAGTCGTCCTTGAGGGCGACGGCGTTAGGGGTCACGTTCATCTTCGGCTCGTACTCGACCAACTCGACGATGCGCCCCACCGAGCGGAACTGGTCACGAAGCTGTGATCGACACTGATCGCACGGGCCGTAGTACTCCTCGATGACATCTCCACCACAACGAGGGCAGGCGAACTCCATGACGTCCGACGCTAGTGCGCCTACGATCCAGAGCGATGCCGTCGCCTCCACCGCCGTTCGACGACGCCAACGAGATCAGCCCATCGGAGTTCATCGAGATCGTCGACGACGGCACCGTCTGGCGATTCGAGCGCGCTTTCCTCGAGTCGAACTGGACCTGCCTCTTCGGCCAGGGATGCCTGGGCATTCTCGACCGTCCGACACCAGAGCTGAACCAGGGTTGCTGCTCGCTCGGCGCCCACTTCGGCGACGGTCCCGCCGGTGAAGCCGAGGCGATGACCGTCCATGCTTACGCCGCCATGCTGTCGGAGGACCAATTCCAGTTCCATGATGTCGCTCACGGCGACGTCGACCCCGAAACCGGCGCCAACGGCATCTTCGGTGACTCGGAGCGCACCCACACCCGCGTCGTCGATGGCGCCTGCATCTTCCTCAACCGCCCGGGCTTCGAGGGTGGCCAAGGTTGTGCGCTGCACATTGCCGCCCTCGACGCCGGCGAGTCACCAACCGAATGGAAACCCTCGGTGTGCTGGCAATTGCCGCTGCGTATCGACTGGTCGGAGATCGACGCGGACACGGAGTCGGCCACCGTGCGTCGATGGGCGCGCGACGACTGGGGCGAACACGGTCGCACGATGGCGTGGTGCTGTACCGAGCGAGGCGACGGGGCCGAGGCCTACGTCGGCAAGGAACGCGTCGTCGACTCGATGGCCGATTCGCTCACCGCTCTCGCCGGCAACGAGGTCTACGTCGAACTTCGACGCACCATCCACCGAAATGTGCGGGATTCAGCCCGCTGAGCGGGCTCAGCCCCGCATTTTTCGGGCTGCGCGCGGGTCAGATGACGTTGATGGCGTCGAGGACGCTGGCGACAGCGGGGTCGTCGGTGTCGCCGCTGACCGACTCGCGCCAATCCGAACGCTTGGTGCCCCACGACACGAAGTCGTGCACCGTCGAACGAACGGTCGGCGCATCAGCGGCGTTGCCCTCGGCGACGGTCCAACCATCACCGCCGGGGGTCAGCGCGAACGAGCCGCCACCGGGCCCGTCGAAGACCAGGTTCACCGTCTGGCGCTGAGCAGCGCCCAATGCCTCTGCGCACATCTGCGGTAGTCCGGCGAGCATCCACTCGCGAGTCGCGACGAGCGCGCCCTCGTCGCGCGGCAACGCCGCAGCTCGGTCGATCACGGCACCGATGTCGTAACGGAGGTGGCAGTAGTGGTCGAACACGATGGCATTGCCGAGCAGGTTGAGCGGATGGGTCCCGAGGTCGGACAGCGGCACCTCGGTGTCTGCCATCGGTGGCTCCTGGAGCGCCGTGAGCGCACCGACGCCCTTGGGTGACCACTCGTCGTACGCGGTGATCACCTGATCGGGCGACCAGTCACGCCGTTCACCCACCGGAACCTCGGCCGATGTCTCGGCCTTTCCCGAGTCGCCCATGTCGATCGAGGCGGGATCGGCGATCTGTTGAAAGACCGAGGCCATGTGCTGCACCACGTCTTGGACGCGCCAGCCGTCGCACGCCGACGCCTTGGCCCACTCCTCGGGCGTGAGCGTGGCGAACAGTTCGGTGGCGAAACGAACCTCTTGCTCGAGGGCGGGGATGGCTGCGGCGGTCATCTGGTCTCCTGTTCGTGTGATCGACGATCCAACGTCGACGGCCCGACGGTAGCCAGACTGCGCAGCGTCAGTTCGATCGGAGCATTCGTCCGGCCAGTACACCAGTGTGTTCGCCGTGGTCCATGAACACGTGCCCGTTGACCAAGGTGTAGTCGTAGCCGGACGAACGCTGCACGTATCTCCCTGCGCCGTTCGGGAAGTCGCTGACGTATTCGGGGTGTGGAAGGTGCAGGTTGTCGAAATCGATGACGTTGATGTCAGCGCACGAACCTTCGACGAGCCGGCCACGACCGCGGATCCCGAACAGATCGGCTGTGTCAGTGGTGAGACGCCGAACCGCCTCCTCGATGCTCCATCGCTCACGTTCGCGGATCCAATAGGTGAGAAAGAACGTCGGTTGGCTGGCGTCCATGATCTGGCCCACGTGGGCGCCTGCATCCGCGAGGCCCAACGTGACGAGCGGATCGTCGAGCATCGAGGCGACCGCCGTCAGGTCCTGGTTGAGGAACGGCAGATTCGCCACCAGCGCACCGTCGGTCTCGAGGATCAGTTCGATGAATGCACCAGCCGGGCTCACCCCTCGAGCATTGGCGATCGCCGCCAGTGAGTTCACCGGATCGCAGTCGTAACGGGCCTCGCCATCGGGGAGCACGAACAAGTTGTCGAGGTCGATCGGTGTGCCGTGCACGTCGGCTTCGTTGATCAGCGTCTGGCGGAACGACGGGTCGCGAACCATTTGGAGCTTGCGCCCGTTGACCGCTGCGCGAAGTTCCTTCCACGACGGTGCCCGGTCGAACGGTGTTCTCGTCTCGAGCCCGAACAGAATGCCGACGCCGCGGGCGGTCGTCTGCGGCCGCACGTTGGCTCCCGAAGCGTTCTCGTGCTTCACGAAGTCGATGACGCGCCGATACAGGTCGGGTCGCCGATTGCTCTGGGTCAGCCCGAAACTGACGGGGCGCCCACTGCGACGGCTGATCTCGCCCATCAACGCGACCTCGGCCCGAGTGTTGTCGAGGTCGTCGTTGTCGCGTTCACCCAGACGCATCGCACCCTCGAAGATGCCCGCCCTGTTCTCGCTGAGGACCTCGGCGAACGCGAGCAGTTCGTCAGCGGCGGCGAACGTCCCGGGTATCGGACGCCCATCGGGCACCTTGTGCATCAAAGTGCGGCTCGTGGACACGCCCAGAGCGCCCGCGCGCATGGCCTCGTCGAGCAGCCTGACCATCGCTGCGATGTCGTCGCCGGTCGCAGGCGCCTCCTCCAATCCACGCTCGCCCATCGCATGAGTGCGCAGTGCGCTGTGGCCGACGAGCCCGCCGGCGTTGAGGCCCTTGGCCAACCGATCGACGGATTCGTAGTACTCGCCGTAGGTCTCCCAGTCCCACGCGAGCCCGTCGAGAATGGCGTCGCCTGGGATGTCCTCGACGCTCTCCATCATCGCAGCGAGCGTGGCGCGGTCGTCGGGCCGGCAGGGGGCGAAACTGACGCCACAGTTTCCCATCACGACGCTCGTGACGCCGTGCCAGCAGCTCGGGCTACCGATCGGATCCCAGGCGAGCTGAGCGTCGAGGTGCGTGTGGATGTCGACGAAACCCGGCGTGACGAGACGGCCCTCGGCGTCGATCTCCCGAGCACCGGTCCCGTCGATGCCGCCCCCGTCGAGATCGCCGATCTCCGCGATGAGGTCACCCGAGATCCCGACGTCGGCGCGTACCCGAGGAGCCCCTGTGCCGTCGACGACGGTGCCGTTTCGAATGATGATGTCGTGGTTCATGCCATCCTCGTGGGAACTTGCCGACCCCAGCCCAACTGCCAGGTGCAATGACCGACAAGGGTTTAGCGCGCTGAGATGACGCTGGCTCCATCAGTCGTGTTCCAATTGTGTGTCACGACCCGACAGTCGAACTGTCACAAGATGGTCGGTCGGATGAGAGTCTCCGCTCCGATCGGCACGAAACCGCAGCTCAGGAACGTTCTCAGCGACGCTGCGTTGCCCGGAGCAACCTGTGCGAAGACCACCTCGCCGACGTCGATGAGCCGCAGGCTTTCGGTGATCAGTTGGCGCCCGTGGCCCTGATTCGGCGATGCGATGACCTCGACCGAGACTTCCAGACGGTCCACGAGGCCACGACCGATCGTGATGACGCCAGCGTCGGAGGCGTACACCCGAACCGCGCGACGATGAGACCGTGAGCGAATCACCCGAGAGTGGATGTCGTGTTCTGTTGTCTCGGCGAGTGTTCCCCCACCGGTCCCCTGTGCCACCAACACGACATCGTGTGATCCGATCCAGCCGTTGCGACCCGCCAACCAACGCACGAGGTCGGGGTGCGAAGCACCGCCGAAGCCGTCAGCGCCGCGCGCGAGCACATCACTCGACGCGTGGTCGGTGAGCACGACCGCGTGGCCGGTGAACTCGACCACCGCGTGATGATCATCAGCGAGCGGAGCGAACACCTCGACGCCTCCGTCCACGTTCGGGAACACGCCGTCGGCTGCCGCGAGAAGTGCTTCGAGCAGAGGGTGCATCGACGCCGAGATTACGGTCGCGATGTGCGTGTCGACGTGATGACAACTCCTCGTTCGTTGCGCGATGTCGGGCCATTCGCCGATCGCACACAGCGCGCCGGCTTCGACGGAATGACCTTCACCGAGGGTGGAC
>JBGTEH010000557.1:0-5628 GCA_041747915.1 Ilumatobacteraceae bacterium | reverse complement strand
CACGTCGAAGTCGGTGATGTGCAGGAGCGGTCGGCCGTGGCGCGCCAGCGACGCCCAGTACCAGGCCGTGCGTCCGACGATCCGATGTCCGGAGATCACGCCGAGGCTCGCGTCGCGCGCCCAGGCGGTGAACACCCACTCCTCGATCGAGGCGCCGGCGTGGCGACCGTCGGCGCGCTCGTGGGCAGACATGATCAGGCAGACTACGAACCATGATCCGATATCTCAGTCTCGACTGGATCAACGCGCTCGCCCACGAGGTGGCTGCCAGTGATCACATGCGCGAGGTGTGTGAGTCACATCGCATCGGTGTCACCCAGGTTGTCACCGACGGTCCGGAAGGTGATGTCACCTACCACCTCAGCGTGGATGAGGGTGACACGACGTTCGGTGCGGGCCCAGCCGATCCCGAAGACGTGCGGATGGAGCAGGATTGGAAAACCGCAGTTGCGGTCGCCACCGGTGAGTTGAACGCTCAGGAGGCGTTCATCGGTGGCCAGATCCGCCTCTTCGGCGACCAACAGAAGTTGCTCGATGCACAGCCCGTGTTCGGCGCGCTCGACTCGATCTTCTCGTCCGTTCGAGAGCGGACTTCGTACGAGTGATGTGACGCTGGTGTCTGACACCAGCGTCACGGGGAGGGGGACCGATGCCGGAGATGCCCGAGATCCAGGCGCACGCCGAGCGCTTGACCGACGAGTTCTCGGGGCGCGTGCTGGAGCGGTTCACGCCGTTCAACTTCACGGCGCTGAAGACCGCCGTGCCGCCTCCCGCCGATGCGTACGGCCAGCCACTCCTCGACGTGGGCCGGCGTGGGAAGTACCTGCTGCTCCGGTTCGAGCCGATCGTGTTCGTCGTGCATCTCATGCAGGGCGGTCGGCTGGTGCCCGACGTGAAGCGGTCTACGAAACCGCGGGGCGGCCAGGCTCGCTTCGTGTTCGAGCCCGCCGAGTTGCCCGACGGAACGCTCGACGAGACCGCTTTGCTGCTCACCGAGCAGGGCAAGGAACGACGGGCCGGGGTGTGGTGCGTGGCGGCGATCGATGCCAGCGCGTCGCCACCACTCGACAAGCTCGGTCCAGAGGCCGCCACGATCAGCGACGACGAACTCGCTGCGCTGTTCACCGCGAACTCGATGCGGGTTCACGGTTTCCTGCGCGACCAGAGGATGATCGCCGGGATCGGGCGCCGACTCGCGAACGAGGTCTGTCACCGCGCCCGCGTCTCGCCGTTCGCCAACACCCGCAAGCTCGGCAACGACGGCGCGGCGCGCGTTGCTGCAGCCATCCGATCGTGCATCGAGGAGGGTCTTGCGTATGAACGAACACGCAACGACATGAGCGCGTCGAAGGACCGGCCGAGCGCCATGCACAGCCGTACTGGCGACCCGTGCCCTGACTGCGGCGATGCGGTTCGGGCCGTCGAGTACTCCGGCTACACCGTCAACTACTGCCCGACGTGCCAGACCGGCGGCAAGGTGCTCGCCGACAACACGACCAGTAAGTTCCTGAAATAGCGCGTGGCCCGTACGCTCGGCGCCATGCCGATCCATCTTCGTGCCGAGCCCGGCGACTACGCCCCGAATGTCCTCTGTCCCGGGGATCCCGTGCGGGCGGAGTACATCGCGACGACCTTCTTCGACCCCGGCGCGCGTCGGGTGAACGCCGAGCGCGGCATGCTCGGATTCACCGGCACGTTCGAGGGCCGACCGATCAGCGTGCAGTCGACCGGTATGGGCTGTCCGAGCGCAGGCATCGTGTTCGAGGAGCTGATCATGTTGGGCGCCACGAGACTCGTGCGAGTGGGCACGTGTGGTGGCCTCGGCGATGGCATGGCGATGGGCGACACCGTGATCGGCGTGTCGGCATCGAGCGACGACCGAACACCGTTGCGATACGCCGCAATGGAGGGCTATGCGCCGAGCGCAACGTTCACGCTGGCCGAGACGGCAGCCCGACTCAGTCGCGAGCGTTCGAGCGGTGCCGTGCACGTCGGGCCGATCGTGACGTCAGGATTGTTCTACGACCCCGACCCCACCACCTTCGCCCGCTGGAAGCGACTGGGGCATCTCGGCGTCGAGATGGAGGCCGCCATGATGTACACCGTTGCGGCCGTCAAGGGAGTCGAGGCGCTCGCCATGATGACCGTCAGCGATCTTCTCGGTGAGTCTGGCGACACCGTCCGAATCAGCGACGATGACCTGAAGGCCGGCGTCGATCAGATGATGCGCATTTCGTGCGCAGTCGCCGTGTCATGATCACCAGGCTCAGCATTCGCTGACGGAACTTCTTCGAGACCTGGAGCGTCAGACGACCATGATTCCACGTACCGCCATCGTCGTCCTCGCCGTGTCGGCGCTCGCTCTTGCTGCCTGCGGCAGCGACTCGGACTCAGGTTCGGGCTCCGGTTCGACACCGACCGCCGACGACCTCGACGGCCAGGCCTTCACGTCGACAGAGGTCACCGGCTACGAGCTCGTCGCCGATTCCGAGATCGAACTCGTCTTCACTGCCGATTCGATCGGCGCACGCGGCGGTTGCAACTCGATGACGGGCGGCTACTCGATCGATGACGGTGCCCTGACGGTCGGCACGATGGCGTCCACGATGATGGCATGCGATCAGGCGCTGATGGACCAGGACGCGTGGTTGTCGGAATTCCTCACCAGCGGCCCCGAGATCACGCTCGACGGCACGACCCTCACGCTCAGCGGCTCCGACTCGACCATCACGTTGGCGACGGTGGAGCCGACGCCCCTCGAGGGCACGACGTGGGTCGTGTCCGGCACGGTCGCCAACGAGGCGATCACGTCGAGCGCCGTCGATTCCGAGGCATCGCTGACGATCACCGACGGCCAAGCCCAGATCCAGACCGGCTGCAACACGGGCAATGCCTCCGTCGAGATCTCCGACACCACGATGACGTTCGGTCCGATGGCGCTCACCCGCAAGGCCTGCGATCCCGATCGCACGGCCCTCGAGGCCAGCGTCGTCGTGGCCCTCGACGGCGAGGTCACCTACGAGATCAGCGGCGACACGCTCTCGGTCCGCAAGGACGGGGTCGACGGCGAGGTCGGCCTGGAGTTCACTGCTCAGTAGCTTCCGACGCGTGTCCCGTGTGATCGGTCAGGTCGTGAATCGAACTGGACCACACTCGACGAAATTGTCACCCGGTCGACACGACCTCGGTGACCAGTTCGGAGCCGTCGTCCTGTGTCTCGACCGCCACGTTGACGCGTTCCTCGACGAAATCGGCGGTTGCTGCGAGGTCCTCGCCGTCACGCCTCACGACCCGCAGCGTGAGCCCAGCCTCTTCGAGGCTCGCCGTCGCATCGTCGACGGACTCGCCGACGATGTCAGGGACGTCCGAGGCGACCGTGTTCTGCGAAGCAGCGGAGTCGGGCTCGTCGTCGTCGCCGCACGCCGAGATCCCGAGCGACAATGCCATGACCAGTACGAGGGTGAGGGAACGCATCGCTCTTTCATAGCAGTTCAGCGAGGGCACGGTCAGGCAGAGACGGGATCAACGTTGTCACTCGCCCTCCACGAACAGACAGAACGGGTGGCCGGCCGGGTCGAGCATGATGCGAATGCGATCGGGATCACGGTCGGTTGGCTGATGGGGAGCCTGAGCGCCGCCGATCCCGAGGACGAGTTGCACGGCGGCGTCGAGATCGCGCACGAAGATCTCGAAGTGCATCATCTTCGATTGGAGGCCGGGCCGCTCGGGCCAGGCCGGGGGTTCGTACGCTTCTTCGGCTTGGATGTTCAAACTGATCCCGCCGTCGGGATTGCGGAGCTGCAGCCAGCCTGCGCCGTTGCGAGCGGTGATGTCCCAGCCGAACAGCCGTGAGTAGAACGCTCCGACGGCTTCCGCGTCGCCACAGTCGACGGTGAGTGTGGTCCAACTGATCGCAGGCGACGATGTCATGGAGCAAGTCTCGCGCCACCCGACTTTGGACGAACTCGTGAGCACCCAGATCGCTGCGACGAACGCAACGACCAGCGGGTTGTACCACACCAACCGGCGTCGTCGAGGCTGGCAAATCAGTCCGCTTCGTCGAGGTCGACGTCCTCGTCGACAACCTCGTCGAGGTCGTCGGTGGGGTCGGGGACCTCTCGGGCCGCACGTTCGGCCAGTGACTCGTCGGTGACGTCGGCGTCCGCGAAGGGCAGGCCGACCGGTCGGTCGGGAGCGTCGCCGAACGTTCCCACCTCATCGCTCGTCACCGCGTCGGTCCCCACCATTTCCTCGTCGACACTCTCGGCCACAGCCTGTTCATCGGTCATGGCCACAGGCGTACCCCGAAGTCGCCGCATTCACTCACTGGTGACAGCCACAGCGCCGTTGCGGAACACCGTGACCGGGCCGTCTTCGCTGACCACCACGAGCGTTGCGGTGGGGTGATCGTGGCTGTATCGCTGGGCGGATCGATGGCGCATCCCGCGGTCGCTGGTCGACGCGCCCTCGGCGTCCCGTGTCCAGCGCAGACCAACCGCGACCTTGCGGAGCGAACCGTCACCGTCGACGATCACGGCCAGGTCGTGTTGGCGCAGCACGGTGGTGAGCGCCGAGAAGTGTCGACGGTCGCACACCGACAGCCTCGGCGTGCGTGCCGCGGTGGAGATGTCGAGACATGACCAGTCGATCTCGTCGCCGTCGTGGGCCACGATCGTGGCGCCGATCCGCGATGGGGCCAGCCAATGGACGGCGAGCTCCAGGACGTGGTTGGCAAACGACCTGTCGAGATCCGGGACGGCCTCGAGGAGGACGTCGGCCAACGCCATCGCCGTCGGTCGGTGGTACCAATGACGGCCGTCCCATGTGATCATCGCCTCGTCGATCGCGATGCGCACGACGTCGAGCACGGGCGTCCGCTGGATGATCGCCGCACCCGTCGTGCGCTGTAGCCGCACGAGGTCAGCTTCCATCAACATCGATCCGGCGAAGCACGCGAGAGCGGAGCCGCCATCCACAGAGCGCACGAGAAACGACGCTCGGCCGTCGGCGTAGACGCGCCCAGCGGCGGGGTCGTCGTCGAGCGGGACGAGGTCGTAGTCGAGAACGTCGGGCGCGGCTCGTCGTTCAGCAACGCTGCGACCACGCGGGACGATGACGGCGCCGTAGGTCGCCCGTCGCCCTTCGAACATCGGGGCCCGGCGACAATGGTCGAGCTCCTCGAGCAGGAGCCGGCGGAACTCGGGGTCGGTGGGCAGCTCGACGCCGTCGTCCTCGAACTCGTCCGCCAGCCGAGCGAGCCACCGCGTGGGCATCGGATCCTCGGCCATCGGCGCAGCGTACCGATGTCGTCCGACCGTCGGCCCGCCGCGGCCACGCGGACATCGTCCGCGAGCTCATCGACGGTTCAGCTGGCCTGCTCGAGGGGCACGACAACCTGCGCATCGAAGATCCCACAGGCTGGCGAAGGCTGCGCGACCCGATCGAGCAAGCAGCTCGTCAGGCGGCGGTTCGTCGGGTGGGTGGTCCGGTGGTCTGGACGGTTCCGTCGGGTAATCGCAAGGTGAGTTCGCGGTTGGGTCCGAGTTCGATGACCCAGTTGTCGTTGTGGATCTTGCTGTGATGTTTCGTGCAGACCGGGATCAGGTTCTCGAGATCGGTCAAGCCGCC
>JBGTEH010000556.1:0-1507 GCA_041747915.1 Ilumatobacteraceae bacterium | reverse complement strand
ACAGCGCGATGTATGTGGCTTCGACCTCAGCCGGCGGGGGAGTGGCGGCGAACGTGAAGTAGAGACATGCGCCGTCGGAGTAGCTGTGCGAGAGATGGCACGTGGCGGCGCGGGCGTGCGGAACCGCCATGAGTGCGGCGCTCACGTCGTCGAACAGTGCGTCGATGCGCGACCACGGGGCGGCGATTTCCATCGTGTCGACGACGAAGCCCTTGCGGGTCAGGCCTTGGAGCGCCGAGGTGTCGTTGCGGTGTCCGAGCCACGCCTCGACGAGTGTGATGTCGGCAGTCGCCGCTCCGACCTGCGTGCAGTGGCGCTCGACGATGGCCATCGTCGCGTCGACGATTCCCCAGTCGCCTTCGTCGAGCACCAGGAGGATGCATTCGGAGCCGTCGCCACGCTGGCCCCGTTGCGATTCGGCGGCGTCGTAGAGGCGCAGGACCGCTGGCGTCGCGGCCGAGCGCAAGATCCGTCGGCATGCCTCGACGCCGTCGCCGAACGATGTGAACGAGTACGCCGCCCGTTGCTCGTGCTCAACGAGGGGGTGAGTGCGCAGCCACGCCCTCGTGATCACTCCGAGCGTTCCCTCGGACCCGACGAAGAGTTGTGTCAGATCGGGCCCTGCAGCGGCGGCCGGCGCGCCGCCGGTGCGGATGATCGTGCCGTCGGCGAGGACGACCTCGAGGCCCACGACCATGTCCTCGATCTTGCCGTAGCGCGTCGAGTACTGGCCGGCGCCACGTGAGCCGATCCACCCGCCGACGGTCGCCAGATCGAAGCTCTGCGGGAAGTGTCCGACCGACAGCCCGACCGCGCCGAGCGCCTCCTCGAGATCCGCTCCGAAGGTGCCGGGGAGTACCTCGACGACACCGGAGATCTCGTCGATCGTGCCGACTCCGGCCAGAGCCGTTGCGTCGAGGACCACGCCGCCGAATACCGGAACCGCAGCGCCGCACACCCCGCTGCGCCCACCGGCGACGGTGAGCGGGAGTCGTGCGTTGTTGCACACCTGCACGACGCGGACGACCTCATGGGTCGTCGCCGGGCGAACGACTACATCGGCGAGTTGGGGGACTTCGCCCGCAAGCGCCCAGTGCAGGGCCAGCGGCCACCAGTCGCGGCTGGCCTCGGCGACGGCGGATCCGTCGACGACGACCTCGCAGATCTCCTGGAGTGCGCGCAGTGCGTCCTCGGGTACGTCGACACCCGGCCGATCGAAGTGCGAGCCCTGGCCGAGCAGCTCAATCGGTGGCGTTGGCGAGCTGGGCATCGTCGGCTCCTGGATTCGGTGGGGCAACGGGCGTCTGCGCCGCGATGGCGTCGAGGTCTGTCGCCCCGGCGTCGGCGTTGCGCAGTGCGGTGTTGCTGGTGCCGGTGTCAGTCGGTGCGACGTGGCGTTCGGCGGCGGCTTGTTCGGCGTCGCAGATCGCGCGATAGGTGTCGAGTTGCCGTCGCGTCTCGGTGGCATCCCAGCCGAGTTCGCCGGCGAGGAGCGCGGCGACGTCGG
>JBGTEH010000555.1:0-2674 GCA_041747915.1 Ilumatobacteraceae bacterium | reverse complement strand
GCGAACCTGCCGCGCGCGCGGCGAGGGGCATTGCGAGCAGTGCGCCGAGGCCGATCGCGCCGCCGAGCAGGCCGATCTGGTCGACAGACGCCCCGAGTTGATCACGAACGACATACACCAGCAACACCATTTCGGCGCCACGAACGAAGTACATGACGCCGATCAGCAGTACGAGCGCCGGCAGAGCAGCGATGGTCCGCACGACGGAGATGCCATCGACGAATGCCGCGGTCAGCCCGAGGTGTCGCGTCCACAGGCGTGGCCCGTCATGCTGGCCCGCAGGTGCGCGACGGTCGGGCAGCCCCTCGAGCGAGGCGATGATGAGACCGGACACAGCGAACGTTGCGGCGTTCACCGCGAAGCCGACGCTCGGTGACCAGAGCGCGGCGACAGCCACCCCGAGGAGCGGACCGATGAAGGTCATGATCTGGCGGATGGTGCTGAGAACTGCGCTCGCTGCGGCCAGATGTCGCTCGCCCGTCATCGTCGGCACGACGGCCGACAGGGCGGGTCGCGTCGGTGCCGCAATCGTGTACGAGACGGCAACGACAACGAGCACCGCGAATGCCGAACCATCGCGAAGAGCGAGAACGGCGAGTACGACCATCAGTAACGCACGACTACCTTCGACGGTCACGAGCAGCCGGCGAAGATCGCTGTGGTCCACGAGCGAACCCGCCGGCAAGCTGAGCAATGCCCGCGGTGCCAATCGGGCGATCACCGCCAGCGTGAGCCACAGACCGAACTGCGGTTGACCATTCAGCAGGACCACCAATGCGACCCAGAAGACACCATCGCCCGCACCGGACACGACTTCGGCGAGATACAGCTTGCGAAGTGAGGGATTTCCGAACGACGACGACAGACCAGAGGGTTGTCGGGGCGGGGCGTCGGCTCTCATCCGCCGGCAAGTCTGCCAGCCACACCCATGAACGGTAGGTTCCGAGGGATGACTGACACGCTGCCGCGACCCGGATCGATCCTCGGAACCCGGGTACTGCGCACCGAGGATCCAGGCCTCCTCACCGGGAGCCGCAAGTACCTCGCCGACCTCGACTTGCCGAACAAACTACACGCGGTGTTCGTGCGCTCCGACGTTGCTCACGGCATCATCAACGCGATCCACGTCGACGAGGCACGCACCATGCCGGGCGTCGTCGAGGTCCTGACCGCGGCCGAACTCGGCGTGGCGCCGCACCACGGTTTCGCCACGGTCCACGAAGACTTCGCTCGGCCACCCCTCGCCGACGGACGGGTCCGTTTCGTCGGTGAAGCGATCGCCGTCGTGCTCGCCGAGACCTTCGAGCAGGGCGAGGACGCCGCCGAGATGGTGTGGGCCGACATCGAACCGCTCCCAGCGCTCGTCGGCGCGGAGGACGCGCTCGCGAGCGACGCCGAGGTGATCTTTCCTGACCACGGTTCGAACGAGGCGCTGTTGATCGGCGACAAGCCGCGCACCGATCTGTCGGCGGCCGACGTGGTCGTGCGAGGCCGCTACGTCAACCAACGCATGGCCGTTGTGCCGATGGAGCCCGACTGCTGCGCCGCTGAGATTGCCGACGGCCGTCGGCTCACGTTCTGGGCGTCGACACAGATGCCGCACGGCCTGCACGGTCAACTGGCGAGCGCGCTGACGATGGAGGCGGCCGACATTCGTGTCGTCACACCGCAAGTCGGAGGCGGCTTCGGCGGCAAGGCGGGCATCCATCCCGAGTACACCGTCGTCGCAACGGCCGCGAGACGCACCGGGCGACCGGTCGTGTGGGTGCCGCCGCGCAGCGACGACATGAAGGCGTTGCCGCACAGCCGCGGCCAGATCCAGTACGTCGAACTCGGGTGCACGAACGACGGCGACTTCACCGGCCTGAAGGTGCGACTCGTCGGAGACGCGGGCGCCTATCCATCGATCGGCGCGTTCCTGCCCGGCGGCACACGACGCATGGCGCAGGGCACGTACGCCTTCCCGACGATCGAGTTCGACGTGGCGGTCGCCGTCACCAACACCACGCCGATGGGCGCGTACCGCGGGGCCGGTCGACCCGAGGCGACCGCCATGCTGGAGCGGCTCGTCGACCAGGCGGCGCTCGAGTTGGGGATCGATCCGATCGAGATCAGGCGGCGCAACTTCCTCGGCGACGACGTGTTCCCGTTCCGCACGCTCACCGGCAACGTCTACGACTCCGGGCGGTACCTCCTCCCTCTCGAACACGCTGCAGAGGCCGCCGGTTACGACGCACTGCGCGCCGAACAGGCCGAGCGACGGGCGAACGGCGATCACCGATTGCTCGGCATCGGCGTGGCGGCCTACGTCGAGATCACCGCGGGCGGGGGAGCCGACGAATTCGCGTCGATCGAGATCAACGACGACGGTTCGGCCACGGTGTACGCCGGCACTCAATCACACGGGCAGGGCCACCAGACGGCATACGCGATGCTCGTCGCCGACCAGACCGGAATCGCGGTCGATCGCATCACGCTCGTGGACGGCGACACCGACCGGGTCCGCACCGGTGGGGGCACGGGCGGATCACGGTCACTGCAGCTCGGAGGGTCCGCCGTGCGCGGCGCCACCGAAGCCATGGTCACCAAGGCGACGCAGCTCGCTGCGCGGCTCCTCGAAGCCGACGTCGCCGACATCGTCGTCGACACCGCCAACGGCACCCTCGGCGTCGCC
>JBGTEH010000554.1:0-3455 GCA_041747915.1 Ilumatobacteraceae bacterium | reverse complement strand
GGCGGCCATGAGGATCTGCTCCTCCTCACTGCCCGCTGCCATGTCGAGCGTGCTCACGGGGAGACCGAGACCCAAGCGGGCTGCGCACAGGCGTTGCCTGGTGACCGATCCCGACACGCCATCGATCGGAAGCTCGGCGATGCCGAATCCGGCGAACAGCTCGTTGAGCCGGGCCTGCTGGATCTCGACGTTCGCCATCGTTGCCTCGGCGACGAGCGCCTCATTGGGCTCGCGGGCCTCGCCCGTGCGGTCGTCGAGTCCGTTGTCGACACACACATCGAGGAGCTGATTCGGCTGGATGGTGTCGTCTGCCAGGTCGTTCTCGGCACGGATCGTGTCGACGCGCACGGTGTCGTCGTCGAACCGGTCGGCGATCAGGCTGAGTGACTCGCCGGGGGCGACCTGCACGACGCACAACGGGTCGTACACGTCGAGAGCCGGCTCGGTGCTCGGAGGTGGCGGCGCCGTCGTCGTGGTGGTGACCTCGGTCGTGGGTGTGGTCGGGTCGGTGACGTCGTCGAGTCCGTTGTCGGCGCTCTGGGCCGACGCGCTGCAGGCCGTGAACACCGCGAGAGCGGCCACGACGAGCAATGGCGTGGCCCGGGCGGTCATCGGTTCGACCTTACCGAGATCCTCGCATGGTTCCGCGGCACGTCTCGGCCGTTTCGTCGCTCGGCTTCGGCGGTGTTCAGATGACGCGGACCGGGATCGAACGCGGCCCTCGTACCTGGCCGCCCGCCCAGGTCACCAGGGCCGGATCGATGAGCTCGAAATCTGCGATTCCGGCCAACCATTCCTCGACGGCGACTCGCAGTTCCATCCGGGCCAGGTTCGAACCGGCGCAGCGATGAATCCCCGCACCGAACGCGAGATGCCGATTCTGCTGGCGGTCGAGCACGACCGTGTCGGGATCGGTGAACACATCGGGGTCGCGATTCGCTGCAGGGAAGTTCATGAGGATCCGCTCGCCGGACTTGATGGGGCAGCCGTTGTAGTCGGTGTCTTCCAGGATGCGGCGCGCCATCGTGACGGGCGCGTAGGCGCGGAGGAACTCCTCGATCGCGGTGGGCATCAATGCCGGCTCGTCGATGAGGCGACGACGATCGTCGGGGTGAAGCGCGAGGTGCCACATCGTGGAGCCGATCGACGACCAGGTGGTGTCGATACCGGCGATGAGCAGCAGTGCGCACATCCCCATGACGACGTCCTTCGTGATCGGTTCGCCATCGTGTTCGGCGCCGAGGAGTTCGCTGATGAAGTCGTCGGTCGGGTCGGCTTCGCGCTCGGCGACGGCCTGCTGCAGGTAGCCGATGATTCCGACGATCCCTCGGCGTCGACGCTCCGGATCGTGGGCGAACTCGAGCACGTCACGGACCCATTCGGTGAACGTTGCGGCCATCGACTCGGGCACACCGAGAATGTGACCGATCACCCGAACGGGGATCTGCTGGGCGTACTCGACGGCCGCGTCGCCCTCGCCTCGCTCGACGATGTCGTCGACGAGGCGGCGGCACAGCTGGCGTGTGAACACCTCGTACTCGGCGACTCGAGCGGGGCTCATCGTGGGCAGGATCAGTCGTCGGGTCCACGTGTGTAGAGGAGGGTCGGCGCTGATCGGGGGAACCCCGGAGGTGAGCACCGGAGCGGGCGGCACCGGACCCGTCGCCCCGGCCGGCATGTCCATCAGTGGCACAACGCTGATGCCGTTGCCCGACGGGAACTTCTGGATGTCGTGGGCGATCGCGTACACATCGGAGTACCGGGTGGGAAGCCATGAACCGCCCCACCGATCGGTGTGGGCCATCGGACACGCTGTGCGCAACTCGTCCCAGATGCCATAGGGATCGGCGACGTACTGAGCGTCGAAGATGTCGTAGTCGCTCGCCCAGTCGGTGACCGGGGCAGTGACGGGAGCCCCCGTCGCCGTGTCGTGGCTCATCGGTTGACCGCGTGCCTCACGTCATTGCGCATTGGAACAGTGTTGCAGACCGCATCCGACCTGTCGACTCAGCCCCCGGTCCCGATTCCGCTCGCCACTCCGTTTGCGGCGCGCTTTGGGTGACCCGCCTCACGCATTTCGCGCCGCAAACGGGTTTGGCGGGGGACCACTCCGTTTGCGGCGCGCTTTGGGTGACCCGGTTCACGATCTTCGCGCCGCAAACGGGGTGTGGAAGCGGGTCAGAAGGTGACGGGGACGGTTCGGGGGCCGCGGACTTGGCCGCCGGCCCAGGTGACCTCGGCATCGTCGGCGAGACGGAACTCGGGGATCCGCTTGACCCATTCCTCGACGGCGACGCGCAACTCCATGCGCGCCAGGTTCGATCCGGCGCAGCGGTGGATCCCGGCGCCGAAAGCCACGTGACGGTTGCGGGCACGATCGAGGATCACGTCGTCGGGGTTCTCGAAGACCTCCGGGTCGCGGTTGGCGCCGGGGAAGTTCATCAGCACCTTGTCGCCTGCCTTCATCGGACATCCGCCGACCTCGATGTCCTCGACGGTGATCCGCGCCATCGTGACCGGCGAGTACGCACGCAGCAGTTCCTCGATCGCCAGACCCATGATCTCGGGTTCGTCGATCAATCGCGCCACATCGTCGGGATGGGTGGCGAGATGGAGCATCGCCGAGCCGATGCTCGACCAGGTGGTGTCGACGCCTGCGATCAAGGTCAGCGCAACGATCCCCATCACGATGAGGTCGTCGACGGGCTCGCCGTCGACCTCGGCGTGCAGAAGGTCGCTCATCAGGTCGTCGCCGGGGTTCGATCGCCGTTCGCCGAGCAGTCCGAGCAGGTAGGCGATCATCGCGTCGCGACCGCGAGTCGCGCGGGCCTCGTCGTGGGCGAACTCGAGGAAGTCCTGGACCCAGCCGGTGAACGTGTCGGCCATGTCCTCGGGAACGCCGAGGATCAGGGAGATCACCCTGACCGGAATCTGCCTGGCGTAGTCGCCGGCGGCGTCAGCCGAACCGGTCTCGACGAAACCGTCGATCAACCGGTTGCAGAGCTCGCGTGTGTACGGCTCGTACTGCGCAACGCGATCGTGCGAGAACCACGGCAACAACAGCCGGCGCGTCCACGTGTGGACCGGCTGATCGGCATCGATCGGATGCAGCGGGATGTCGATCGGTGGCGGCGGGCGCTCCTCGTCGGTGAACGTGAGCACCCCGACGTCGCTGGAGCTGAAGTGAGCGTGGTCCTGTGCGATCCGTTGGATGTCGGCGTACTTCGTCGGCATCCACGATCCACCCCACCGGTCGCTGTGGGCGATCGGGCACTGCTCGCGAAGGTCGTCCCACACCGGGTAGGGATCAGCAACGTAGTCGGCGTCGAGGATGTCGTAGTCGGTCGTCCAGTCACTGACGGGCTTCGAGGTCATGGCCGGCTCCTTCGTCTCGATGGTCGATCGCCAAGCTACTCGGCGGGCCGTCGACGATGCGCACAGCGAGGCGCCGGTCG
>JBGTEH010000553.1:0-3327 GCA_041747915.1 Ilumatobacteraceae bacterium | reverse complement strand
GTCGACCTCGATCGGATCTCGCTCACCTTCTCCAAGCGCGGCTACAGCGATCTCGTCGCCATGATCCGAGAGATCAACAGCTACGTCTCGTCGAGTTGACGGAGAATCGCGGCGGCCTTCTCGATCGCCCGTCTGGCCTGCATGAGCTTCTTGTCGTCGGGCGGTCGTGCGACCTCACCGTCGGCGACAGCCTCCCGAAGACGGTCGAAGGCGATCTCGTCGAGTTCCGACGCGACCGACTCCAAGCGTTCGATGAGGACCTCGTAGCTCACCCTCGCAACGCCTCGGCGACGATGTCGACCGGGTGACGGACCTCGCAGTCGAGCACAGCTGCGAGGTGCATCGAGCATCCCGGATTCGCGCTCGCCACCACCGTCGAGCCCGACGATGAGCGCGCCCGGTCGATCGACGCGATCTTTCTTTCCCGGATCGCGCCGGCGAGTTCCGGCTGCAGCGCAGAGTACGCGCCTCCGGCGCCGCAGCAGAGGCCGTCGTCGTCGAGTTCGACGACATCGGCCACATGTGCGAGCAGCGTGCGGACCGGCGCGTGGACTCGCTGAACGTGTCGGAGATGGCACGGGTCCTGGATGATCACCGCTGGCCGGGTTCCGGACGCCGTCGGGAGACGGTCCAGATTCGTCGCGAGCCATTCGCTGATGTCGAGCACACGCTCGCTGAATTGCTGCGCAGCGGGAGTTCCGAGGAGTTTCCCGTAGTCCTTCATCGCAGCGCCACATCCGGCCGAATCGACCAGGATCGGAGCGACGCCCGGCATCGAGTCGATCACACGCCTGGCCAGCGCGCCGGCCTCCTCGTGCAGGCCGCCGTGCACGTGCAGCGCACCACAGCATGCGCCACCGGCGTGGGGAACAGCGAACGTGGCTCCGGTGAGGGTGATCAGGTCGGCCGCATTGCGATGCGTGTCGCGCTGCCAGGCGTCCATGACGCACCCCGTGAACAACCACACGTCGGTGTCGGGAGCATGCGCCGTCGAGGCGATCGCTGCCGGACGGCGCAGCGGCAGCGGGGGAACTCCCAGCCGGCGAGGCAGCAACCGAAGCCGTTGGAACACGGCGAGGACCGAGGAGCCTGCCAGCAGCGTGCGGTGGTGTCCGAGCACTCGGAAACCGAGGCGCTGCCACCACGGCGTGAGACGACCCGCGGCGGCCAACGCGGTGCGGGTGCCTTCCATGAGCGCCCCGAATTGCACGCCGCTCGGGCATGCCGGCTCGCAGCCTCGGCACTGGACGCACGTCTCCACGAAGTCGACGAACGAGTCATCGATGTCGAGGACTCCGCTGTCGATGGCGCGCATCGCATCGATTCGACCACGAGGCGAATACTTCTCCTCTCCGGTCACCCGGAACGTCGGACAGTGCGGCAGGCAGAGCCCACAGCCCACGCAACTCGACAACAGTTCGGCATCGAGACCGAGCACCGATCCGATGCCGCTCGCCTCGCTGTCGGTCATCGCCTCACGGTACCGAAGTTCGTCGGCTGACGACGTTCTCGTGGATTTTCTGCGTCGATGTACAGGGTGAGCGGAATCGAAGCACCCCGCGAGGCCGACATCGACGCGATCCGAAGTGGCGACCGTGACGCGCTCGATCGCGCAGTGGAGCCGGCGGTGCACCGGATCTACGACATCGCGCTCACGATTCTCGGTGCGTCCGACGACGCCGTCGAGGCCAGCGGAGCAACCATTGACGAGCTCTGGGCCCGACGCGAGAGGACCTGACCTCCGACGATCTGACCCGTGACTCGCTGTTGCCCGTGCGAATGTCCTCGTCCGACTGCGCCCTTGTGGACCGGCCGTGACGTAGACGGCGAACGGTCATGCGGCGGCCGTTCGATCTGCCGCCTCGACCATCGGCATGGCCGAGGTGAGTTCCCTCGACCTCTACGTGAGGCATGGGGTCGGCGCCACTGCGGACTCCGACCCGTGGGCGGCGGCGGAACGACCCCACCCGACCAGCGAACCCGCATCCGCTCAATCCGCCGGCGCCGCCCCGGTGATGGTCTCTGCGGTTCCCGATCGGCGTTCGTTCGAGCCGCGAGAGGCGATGGCGATGGCCGCCGCCGTTGTGCTGGTGGTGATCGCCGGAGTCGCCGTGCTGTCGATATGCCAGTCCAATGGCGATGTTCGCACCGCCACCGACCCCTCGATCACGGCAAATCCAGCCCGCGCGAGCGCAGTCGACGACACGACGACGACGGTGGCTCTGCGCACGACAACGACGAAGCGTGCCGCGACATCGCCTCCATCGACGACGACGCCGGGCACCGAGGTGCCAGAGGTGTCGATCGACGATGGGCTGTCGGCCGCGCGGGTAGCTGTTCTTGACGTGCAGAGTGTGACGTCACACATGGGACGCACTCGGTCACCGCTTCGTCTCGGCAATACGGGGTTCTGCGTGCCGAAGTGTGCGGGCGACGCGCAGAGGGGTCGTCTACGTTCGACGGATGAACATCGAGCACGCGACGATCATCGTCGACGACTACGACAGTGCCATCAGCTTCTACGTGCAGGTTCTGGGCTTCGAACTCATCGAGGACTCTCCGTCGCTCACCAACGACGGGCGAGCGAAGCGGTGGGTCGTCGTTCGGCCACCGGGCGCTGCCACCGGTCTACTGCTTGCTCAGGCCGACGGCGAGCGCGAGCGCACAGCAGTTGGATCTCAGTTCGCCGGACGCGTCGGATTGTTCCTTCGCGTCGACGACTTCGAGGCCAGCTACCGCCGACTGCTCGCGCACGGGGTCGAGTTCCTGACCGAGCCTCGCAATGAGCCGTACGGCCGTGTTGCGGTCTTCGTCGACGTCGGTGGAAACAAGTGGGACCTTCTCGGCCCGTGATGACAACGAGAGCGTGATTCCCGAGGACTGCAGTGGGGCTTCGTTACGTGCAGTGGCGCGAGTCATTGTTGGTGGATTACCGGGCGCGGCTGTCAAGTGCCCCTCATCAGAACCCACGGGATGGAGCGTCGGGTCGTCGCGGTATCACCCTGTCCTTGCTTTCCTCGTCCAGCTTGATCATGCTGAGACGACGCACATCGAATCCATGCGTGCGCTGACGGAACGGGGTCTCCAGATGTCGACGACAACCACTGCCATCACCACGTATGTCAACGAGGTTGACGCGATCAAGAATGCAATGAGCGCATACATCGATGGGGCGCGTACTGGTATGGGTGAAGCGATGAAGCCGGCCTTTCATGATGACGCAACGATCTGTGGCTACGTCGGCCCCGACCTTTTCGCTGGGCCGATCCAGGGGCTCTACGACTGGAACGACGAAAATGGCCCGGCGACCGAGGTCGAGGTCCGCTT
>JBGTEH010000552.1:0-5498 GCA_041747915.1 Ilumatobacteraceae bacterium | reverse complement strand
CGAATTTCAGGCCATGAATTCACGCCAGAAATTCACCGAGAGCGTGTCAGGCCAGAACGAGTCAGCGGTCGAGTTTGCGCCAGACGAAGCCGGGGACGACCCGCAGGATCGCGAACACGTAGCGCAGGATCCCTGGCGCCCACACGACCGCCTTCTTCGACCGCAGCCCGGATGCCACCGCCACGGCGATGTCCTTCGGGTCGCATGCGAACGGCGCGTCGTCCATTCCCTGCGTCATCGCCGAGCGGACGAATCCCGGTCGCACGGTCATGACGCGGGCGCCGGAACCGACGAGCGAATGGCCGAGCCCGGTGGCGAAGGCATCCTGGCCGGCTTTGGTGGCGCCATAGACGAAGTTCGAGGGCCGTGTCCTCATGCCGGCCACGCTGGACAGCACGACGAGAACGCCGTGGCCCTGCCTGCGCAACCGTGCGGCAACGGCCAAGCCGGAGCTGACCGCACCCGTGACGTTGACGTCGACCAGGTCGGCTGCGGCAGTGGGGTCGGTGTTGACGGTCTCGCCACCCAGTTGGCCGAACGCTTGGATCACGACGTCGAGGTCGCCGTGCTCGGCTGCGACTCCTTCGACGAACGCCGCGTGTGATCCGTGATCGGTGGCGTCGAACGCGACGGACACCACGTTCGCCCCGGCGGGAAGTCCGTCGATCGTGACCTCGTCACCACCGCGGTGAGCGAGGACCACGGTCGTGAGAGACGCGGACGCGAGTTCACGCACGATCGCGTGTGCGATGTCGCTGCGTCCACCGAGGACGAGGACGGTCTGGGGCTGGTCGAATGCGTTCATCATGCTGCTCTCGAGTCAGATCAGGTCGAGTCGGCGTGCCTGGTCGCTCGCCCACACCCCGTCGGGGTCGACGCTGTTGCGGATGGTCTTCCACTCGCCGAGGCGCGAGTACCCGGCGGCCACGACAGCCGGCGTGGCGAGGGCGTCCTTGGCGAGGTAGTGACGCCCACCAGCGGCGATCACCAACTCGTCGAGTTCGCGCAGCAGCGCACCGATACTCGGCGCGCTTGCAGGAAGATCGAGTGTGAGCGTCCAGCCGGGCTTGGGGAAGCTGAGCAGGCCGCCGCTCGCGGCGCCGAAGCGTTTGAGCACGTTGACGAAGCTCGCGTGGCCGTCGGCTGCGACCTTGGAGATGATCGTGCGGAGGGTGTCGACGGCCTCGAACGGAACGACGAACTGGTACTGCAGGAAGCCGGACCGTCCGTACACGCGGTTCCATCGACCGACCATGTCGAGCGGATGGAAGAAGGCCGTGATCGACTCGATCCCGTGATGCTCGCGGGGCGTCTTGCGGTACCACAGCTCGTTGAACGCCTTCACCGACGCACGGTTGAGCAGGTTGGGTACGCCGGCGGGCACGTCGGGTAGCAGCGGCGGATCGAACGCCAGCGGATCGGCCGCCGCCTTCGGGCTGTACGAACGAAGCTCGTTCAACGACGCGTGGTTGCCACGACCCAGAACCGCTCGCCCCAGCGACGTTCCGGTGGCACACAGATCGACCCAGGCAACCGAATAGCGGTACTGGTGATCGGCTTGCTCCATCCGTTCGAGGAGCGCATCGAGGTTGGGCACCCGCTCGGTGTCGACCAGGAAATGACCGGTCTCGATCGGGATGAGGCGGAACGTGGCGCGCAGGATCACACCAGTGAGGCCCATGCCACCGATCGTTGCCCACCACAGATCGCCATGAGAGGCCGCCGTGATGTCGTGGGTGGTGCCGTCGGCGAGCATCATGGTCATCGCCACCACGTGCGATCCGAACGATCCGTCAGCGTGGTGGCCCTTGCCGTGCACGTCGCTGGCGATGCATCCGCCGACGGTGACGAATCGGGTGCCGGGCGTGACCGGCACGAACCATCCCCTGGGCACGATCTCACGAAGGATCGTGTCGAGGCTCACGCCGGCGCCCGCCGCCAGTGTGCCGGCCTCGGCGTCGAGAACGATCTCCGCGCCCGCCAGGCGGAGCACGGTCCCGCCTCCGTTCTGAGCAGGGTCGCCGTACGAACGACCGAGGCCACGCATGATCGCGCCACGCGGAAACGGTCCGAGCTGTGCCAGGGATCCCGCCAGTTCGGCGGCGGTGACATCGACGACCGACGCAACGCTGGGAGCGGTGTTGCCCCACCCGGAAAGTTCTCGTCGCTCGGATTTCACGCGGCTGTGGAGGCTACTGCTCGATCGGGGCCGAGACCGGCCATCGGGTCAGTACGGCCAGTCGGGAACGGGCCGACCGAGTCGGCGCATCAGCCGACCCCAGCGGAGCGACAACATCACCTTGAGCAGCACGTTCTTGACGAACCACGGGAGCTGCGCCAACTGTCGGGCACCGTTGGCGACACGAGTCCGCAGTCCCCTACCGAGGTCGGCGCGGTAGATCGTCATCGAACGCGAGCGCCCGACGTAGCGGAACCGTGACCCGCCCACGAGCGCTCGCAGCAGCGCTGCGGTCACCCCGATCGACGAGAACGAGTCGTGGATCAGCATCGTGCCGCCGTCTGCCACGCGCGCCCCCCACGACTCGATGTCGGCCAGCGCTGGTGCGTAGCGATGGGCACCGTCGATGTAGAGCACCTCGATCTGGCCGTCGACGTGATCGAGGGCCTCATCGGAGAACATCCGCAGGTGCCGCACCCGTCCCGCCACTCCGGCCCTCTGGAGATTGGCGAGGAACACGGCGTGGTCTGTACCGGCCTCGTCCTGATATCCGTCGAGTTCCTGAGGGCCCCGATCGTTGCCGGCGTGGGGGTCGATGGCGACGACGGCGACCTCGGGCGGCGCACCGCTCGCCAACACGATCGTGGATCGTCCGCGAAAGCTGCCGATCTCCACGATCGCACCGGACGCGGGACATCGCCGAGCGGCGTCGAACAGCGTCGACGCCTGTCCCGGTGTCATCCAGCCGTCGACGTCGGCGACCAGGTCCATCACACCGCGCAGGTCGATCGCGGCCGTGCCACTGTTGGATGAAGAGGCGTCCTCAGGAGACATAGACGGCAAGACCGTAGACGACGAGCCAGCAGAATCCGAGAAGCAGCAACAACCGGTCGCTGGTGAACACCTCTTCGGGCGCCGACCCGCCACCCTCGTCGAGCACCAACAGGTAGCGCATCAGGGCCATCAACATCGGCACGATCGAGAGTTCGTACAGCGGCCAGTTGCTCGCCGACAGAGCGCTGGTCTCGAAGGCCCACTGGCAGTAGCTGATCAGGACGCCGGCGAGGCTGGCGGCCAGGATCATCCGCAGGTAGTTGATGGAATACACCTCGAGCGTCGCCCTGGTCCCGGCGCCATCGCCGAGCTCGTTGAGTTCGGCGTAGCGCTTGCCGACCACGATGAACAGCGAGCCGAACGTGATGCACAGCACGAACCAACGTGACATCGGCACGTCGACGGCCACCGCACCGGCTGCTGCGCGCAGCACGAACCCGGCAGCAACGGTGACCACGTCGACCACCGCAACTCGCTTGAGTCGCAGCGTGTACGCAATCGTGATCACGATGTAGGTGGCCACCACCGCAACGGTCTGCCACCGCCCGGTCAGCGCAGCGAGGCCGAGAGCGATCACGGGGAAGGCGACACCGGCGATCCGTGCGGGGATGACGGCCAGTTGACCCGACGCGATCGGCCGGTTGCACTTGGTGGGGTGGCGACGATCGGCCTCCACGTCGAGCAGGTCGTTCCAGATGTAGATGCCGCTGGCGGCGAAACAGAACGACAGGAACGCCAGCACGGTCAGGGCCAGGTTGTTGCCCTCGTCGAGGACGCCGGCCGCGCCTGGGGCGGCGAACACCAGCACGTTCTTGAGCCACTGCTTCGGGCGCGATTCGCGCCACAGTCCGCTCAACACGCGCGCCATCTCCGGGAACAATGGTTGCTCATCGCGACGGCGACCGTAGTGGGCCGGTGTCGATCATCGGGGCATCTCGCCGCGCCCGACCCACCGAGCATCGTCGGCATCGGCGAGGAGTTCGCGGTCGCCCGCCGAGTCCCCGTAGGCGGTGACGTGAGCGCCCGACCGCCCTGCGCCGACCTCGTCGAGCCAGGCGTGCAGACGACGGACCTTCTCCGGGCCACGGCAGTTCGCACCGTCGAGCCGGCCTGTTGCGATGCCCTCAGGATCGACCTCGAGCCGAGCACCGAGAACTGCGTCTGCGCCGAGCAGCTCGGCGAGCGGACGCAGATACACCTCGAACGACGCCGAGACCAACACCACCGTGTCGCCATTGTGTTGATGGACACGCAACTGCTCCACGACGTCGCTGCGCAGCCCGTCGGCGAACACCGACGCCGCGAAGATCGAGCCCTCGGCTTCGATCTCAGCCATCGAGAGCCCCCGAAACGCGGCGAGTGCGCTCAGTGCCTTCATCTCGTCTCGGTCACGCTTCACAGCCGCCGATCCCAGGCCAACGCCGTGCCGGGCGAGCCGTTGGACGAGGCGACGCGTCCCGGCGATCCGGCGCAAGAAGGGCACGACGCAATCGGCTCCCGTGAGGGTCCCATCGACGTCGAACGCGGCCACCCGGACCAGCGGGGTTCGTGGCCCCTCGATGGCCGTCACAGGAGCCGTGACGGGATGGCCGCGAGCGCATCCCAGAAGCTCGGCCAGCTCTTCGACACGACCGCAGGATCGGCGATCTCGATGCCGTCGACCACCAATCCCAACAGTCCGAAGGCCATCGCGAGGCGATGATCGTGATGGGTGTTCAGTCGGGCGCCGTGCAGAAGATCGGTCGGCTCGATCAGCAGTCCATCGGGTTCGACGCTGACCAGCGCGCCAGTGGAACGCAGTTCGCCGGCGAGGTCGCCGAGACGATCGCTCTCCTTGGCCCTGATGAATCCGACGCCGGTGATGCGCGTCGGCGTGACGGCCTGGGTGGCGACGACGGCGAGCGTGGGGACCAGATCGGAGATGTCGGACATGTCGACATCGACCCCGCGCAGAGGTGTGTCGCGGCGGCGCATCACCACGGTGTCGTACGGCGCCAGCGTCACGAGCGCACCCATGGATTCGAGGATCTCCACGAATCGGACATCGCCCTGCATCGACGCCGTCCCCAGGCCCGGCACGCTCACCGCGCCGCCGACCATCGCGGCCGCGGCGAGCGGATAGCTCGCCGAGCTGGCATCGGGTTCGACCCGGAACTCGGTGGCGGAGTACTCCCCCGGGCCGACGATGACGTGCCGATCGCGCAGCTCGACGGCATCGTGACCGAACGCCGCCATCACCTCGCGCGTCATCTCCAGGTACGGGCGTGACACCAGACCCGACGACAGCCACAACTTCAGACCACCCGGCACGTACGGGGCGATCAGCATCATCGCTGTGATGTACTGACTCGACACGTCACCGGGCATCACCACGGCGTCGGCGCGCCGCAGCGGGCCGGCCACGGTGACCGGGAGATGGCCGTCCGTCTCGCCGTGCACGACGCTGGCGCCGTACGACACCGTGGTGATGCGCCGCCGCGACACA
>JBGTEH010000551.1:0-6146 GCA_041747915.1 Ilumatobacteraceae bacterium | reverse complement strand
GTTCCCGCACCGGAGGCTTCCGAACCAGCGGCGACGGAAGTCCCGGTCGCTGAGCCGCAGGCGATCGAGACGCCCGCCCCCGCCGCCGTCGTGCCGGTGGCAGCGTTGGACCAACCGGTCCAGGCGGTCGGCGCACGCAGCGGCGGCGAGACCGCACGAGTGCAGCTACGGCTGTTCGAACTCGGCTTCTGGCTGTCAGGTGCCGACGGCGGCTACGGCCTCACCACCAAGCAGGCGGTGATGGCATTCCAGAAGTACATGGGACTCGACGCCAGTGGCCAGGTCGATCAGGCCACTGCCGACGCGCTGTCCGCCTCGACCACCAGGCCAGTCGCCCGTGCCGACTCGGGCACGCTCGTGGAAATCGACAAGTCCAAACAGTTGCTCTTCTTCGTCATCGATGGTCGGACCGAGTGGATCCTCAACACGTCGACCGGAAACGGCGAGGAATACACCGAAGAGGACAAGAACACACCAGGTGAAGTGATCAGCGGTGTGTCGCTCACTCCCGACGGACTGCACCGTGTGAATCGCGAACGACCCGACGGATGGTGGGAGGGCGACCTCGGCGAGATCTACCGACCGAAGTACTTCGTGGGAGGCGTGGCCGTGCACGGCTCGAACAGCATCCCGAACTATCCGGCATCGCACGGCTGCGTGCGCGTCAGCGTTCCCGCGATGGATTGGATCTGGGAGACCGGAATCCTCCCGCAGCAGACCCCCGTGTGGGTCCACGGCGGCTGAGCCCGTCGCCAACGATTCCTGTCGGTCGCGCACGCTCTGGGAGACTCCGGCCATGCTGCCGACCATCGGAGCCCTTCGCCCGTGGGCCGACCCACACGTGGTGTCACTCGGCCGCCTGGACATGCACCCGCCGACGCGGGTCGACGGCGACGGTGGGTCCACCTCGTGGCGTCGATCGCTCGGCGGTCGGTGGGATTTCCGTCTGTTCGCCACCCCTGACGATGTGCCGGCGTCGACGATCGCCGGATCGACCCCCGCTCGTTCGTGGACGAGGGTCACGGTGCCCGGCAACTGGACGTTGCAGGGCGTCGGCGATCATCCGCAGTACACCAACGTGCAGATGCCCTTCGACGGCCCGCCGCCGTGCTTGCCCGAGCGGAATCCCACCGGCGTCTACCGTCGAACGGTGACGGTGCCGAAGCGGTGGAGCGGTCGTCAGGTCGTTGTGCACATCGGTGGTGCCGAGAGTGTGCATGCGCTGTTCGTGAACGGATCGTTCGTCGGTTACGGAACCGACAGCCGGTTGCCGAGCGAGTACGACGTGACAGCGTTCGTCCATCCGGGGTCCAATGACATTGCCATCGTCGTCGTTCGCTGGAGTGCCCACAGCTACGTCGAAGATCAGGACCAGTGGTGGATGGCGGGTCTGCATCGCGAGGTGTACGTCGAAGCCCGGCCGTCGATCAACCTGACCGAGCTGGTCTGCGACGCCAACCTCCATGACACCACCGGCACACTCGCGGTGAGCGCAACCGTCGGCGGACTCACGCCACCGAATGCCGGCTGGACGGTGCGCTTCTCGATCGAGACCGCACGGGGGCGACGCATCGCTCGAGCAACGAGCGAGGTGCCGCATTCCTTTGCCACCCCATATCGGTTTGCCGGGCATCGGGCAACCGCGCAGCTCGAGGTGGCCGACGTCGACGCCTGGTCGGCCGAGTCGCCCGCGCGCTACCGGGTCGTCGCCGAGTTGCTCGACCCCGACGGTGCGGTGGTCGAGGTTCATCACCAGCTGATCGGATTCCGTCGCGTCGAAGTCCGCGACCGCCAGTTGCTGGTGAACGGCCAACCGATCTGGATCTTCGGGGTGAATCGCCACGACCACCACCCGACGCACGGCAAGGCAGTCACCGTCGACGACATGCGCTCCGACCTGCTGGCCATGCGCCGCCACAACATCACCGCCGTTCGTTGTTCCCATTATCCCAACGACCGGAGGTTCCTCGATCTGTGCGACGAGATCGGCATGTACGTGGTCGACGAGGCCAACATCGAGAGCCACGCCTACAACACCAGCTTGTGCCACGACGCCGGGTATCGCTCGACGTGGCTGTCACGCGGCGCTCGGATGGTCGAACGGGATCGCAATCACCCGAGCGTGATCATGTGGTCGCTCGGCACCGAGTCGGGGTACGGCGCCAATCACGATGCGCTCGCTGGTTGGATCCGCAGAACCGATCCGTCACGGCCGCTGCACTACGAGGGGGCGGTGTTCCACAAGGGGTGGGTCGACGGGGGTGTTCTCGCGAGCGACGTGGTGTGTCCGATGTATCCGACGATCGACGCGATCGAGGAATACGGCCGAGATGGCCTCGGCGATCGCCCGCTGATCATGTGCGAATACAGCCATGCGATGGGCAACTCGAACGGTTCGCTGGCGGACTACTGGGACGTGATCACCGCAACGCCCGGACTGCAAGGCGGCTTCATCTGGGAGTGGAAAGACCATGGGTTGCTGACGCGACTGCCGAACGGCAAGCGCGGATTCGCCTACGGGGGGCAGTTCGGCGACGTTCCCAACGACGGCAATTTCGTCGCCGATGGGCTGATGTCGACCGATCTCCGACCGCACCCGGCGATGCAGGAGGTCACATGGGTTCATCGGCCCGTCGTGGCGTCGCTCGACGGCGAACTGTCGGTCGTCAACCGGCGCAGCTTCACTGATCTGTCGGATCTGGCCGCCACGTGGGAACTGATCGTTGCCGGTGACATCGTCGAGGCGGGCGATCTCGATGTCGGGGCGGTCGCTCCGGGCTCGACCGTTCGACTCGCGCTCCCGTGCTCGATCCCCGACACACCCGACGCGCACCTCACGATCCGCTGGCGCCAACGTCGCGCCACCCCGTGGTCCCCGAGGGGTCATCTCGTCGCATGGGACCAATTCCCGCTCACTCCCACCCCCACCGAAAAATGTGCTCCTGAGCCCGCTCATCGAGCAGATTCCCGCACATTTCGGATCGAGCGTTCGACCGATCCGAAATGTGCGGAGAATTACCCGCCCAGCGGGCTCAGGAGCACATTTTTCGGCAAGGGCGGGGAGGGGGTGGATGGCGGTGGGCCGGAGTTGGCGGTGTTCCGGGCGCCGGTCGACAACGACGGCTTGAAGTTGCTCGCCGATCTCGGAGAGGGTTTCAACGTCGGATCCAAGGCGCTCGCGCGATGGCGCCATGCTGGGGTGGATCGGGTGGCCGCCAACGACGTCGTCGATCACCGCCACGAGGTCGAGGTGCTCGCCGACAGCTCGGAGATCCACACTCACGAGGTGCACGTCGACGTCGACGTCGCCCGGGTCGGCGTTGCGTTCGAGCTGCGACCCGGCTTCGATCGCCTGCGCTGGTATGGCAGGGGACCGCTGGAGAATTATCCCGACCGCAACCGCGGCGCGCTGGTGGGCACGTGGGAATCAGGCATCGACGAGTCGCCATACCTCGTTCCTCAGGAGTTCGGTCTGCGCACCGACTGCCGATGGTTCGAGTTCGTGTCCGACGACGCAACGGTTCGCCTCGACGTCATCGACCCGACGGTGATGCACGTGTCCGCGACCCGATTCTCGGCGCAGGACCTGTACGCCGCCGAGCACGAGACCGATCTTCGACCGCGCCGCACACTGGTGGTGCATGCAGATGTCGTCCATCGGGGGGTGGGCACGGCGAGTTGCGGACCCGACGTGCTCGACCGCTACGTGGTCGGGCCCGGCCGGTACCGGTTCAGCTACCGGTTGTCGGTGCGCTGAGCCCCGACCCGTCGCTGGTCTGTTGATCGGTGATGTTGTCGATGCGATCGCCGATCCATTCGAACAGGCTCGCTTGAGCGACGACCTGGAACACGAAGTACGCGATCAACAGCACCACGGCGACGACGACAGCAATGCGAATCCATTTGAAGGCGCGGTTGGTGTAGTCCGAGATCAGAGGCCCGATGTTCGACTGCATCGATCGTGCTTGGCGAGCGAAGATCTCCGCCGCTCGATCGACTTCGCCGCGCGCCGCGCGCCGAACGTCCTCGATCACCTGCTGGGAGTCGGGTCGTCCCGCGCGAGCTGCCAGTGCCGACGCAGCGGCCACGGCGTCCTGCGCAGGCGGAACGTATTGATGGGCCGCCGCGAATTCGGCCTGGCTCTCGAACGACCTCAGCTCAGCGTTGCTCGGCGGGGCGCGTCTGGCGTCGGTCCAGTCGAGACCGTCCCACCACCGCAGCGCGGTGCGACTCTCGGGGTCCGGATACCAGCCGGAGGGCGGGGCGTCCTCGCGTCGCATCGGTCAACTGGTCCGGTACTCGGATCGGTCCGGCTCGGGGAGATCGACGCGATCGTCGTCGTCGGGAATCGGCAAGCCGTCTCGGGGCCGGACTTCGTCGTCGGTCTCGTCGTCACCGGTCGCAGCAGCCAGAGCGGCAACAGTGCCGAGTAGGCCCGAGAACTCGGCCGGGATCACGAGCTTCGTCGCTCGGCCATCACCGATGCGTTCGAGCGCCTGCAGGTACTCGACGGTCAGCACGGCCTTGTCGGCCTTGGCTTCCTTGATGCCCGTCAGACGTGACTTGGCCGCCGCACCCTCACCGAGCCCGACGAGTTCGAGACGCAGGCGCTCGGCGTTGGCGCGCAGCTCGATCGCCTGCGCCTGGCCCTCGGCGTCGAGAATCGCTGCCTGCTTGCGCCCTTGAGCCGACAACACAGCGGCCTGTTGCTCGCCGTCAGCGCGAGCGATCGCGGCCTCTTGATAGCCCTTGGCCTCGGTCACGGTCGCACGTCGATCACGCTCGGCACGCATCTGGGCGTGCATCGCCGACACGATGTCCGGCGGTGGGTCGATGCGCTGGATCTCGACACGCACGACCCGCACCCCCCACTTGTCGGTCGCGTCGTCGAGCACATCGCGCAACTGCGTGTTGATCGTGTCTCGCGATGTGAGCGCCCGATCGAGTTCGAGGTCGCCGATCAGGTTCCGCAGGTTGGTCTGGGCGAGCTTGGTGATGGCGGTGAAGAAGTCGGCGACGTTGTAGACGAGGCGTTGCGGATCGGTTGCCTCGTAGTACACGACGGCGTCGACCGACACCACGACGTTGTCGGCCGTGATGACTTCCTGCGGCGGTACATCGACCACCTGTTCGCGCATGTCGATCAGCTGCATCGTCTCGATGAACGGAAAGAGCAGATTCATCCCAGGGTCGCGGGTGGACTTGTACTTGCCGAGGCGCTCGACGAGGCCGCGCTGGTAGGGCCGAACGATCTTGACCGACGCCACCAACACACCGATGCCGATGACGGCGATGACGACGAGGACGATGGCGATTGGGTTCATGGCGGCTCCGAACTAGCTGGGTGGCGGGAACTCGGGTGGTGCAGCGGTGGGTGACGTGTCGGTGGGTGGCGTTGTGCTGGGCGGTGTGTCGACCGACTGGACGACCACCTTGGTGCCGTTGACGGCGACGATACGAACGTGCGTGCCGACGGGCACGGTGGCCCGGTCGTTCGTAAGTGCGCCCCAGATCTCACCGTGGGCGGTGACGCGTCCGCGACGGTCTGTGTCGTCGGGGTCGATCGCGGTGGTGACGATGCCGTCGAGGCCGACGAGGCGGTCGGCACCTACGCCCGGCTGGAGATCGTTGTCACCGGCGAAGCGCTTTGCGTAGCGGTACAGCACGATCCACAAGACGCCACCACCGACGATGAACACGAACCACTGCACCTCGATCGCCACGTCGTAGAAGCCGAGCAGCGCGGCGGCGAACGCCGACACGGCAAACGGCAGGAGCACGAACGATCCGGCGAGCACCGTCAGCTCGACGATGGCGAAGATCACGGCGACGGACAGCCAGACCCAGGGCCAGACGTTCAGGTCGATCCCGAGATCCAGCACGCGCCCAACCTAGCGGCCCTCCCCTGCGCCGTCGTCCCATCCGAGGAATGCTGCCTTGTAGCGCGCTTCGGGTGACCCGTCCCACCCAATTCGCGCCGCAAACGGGGTGGGGAGCGGCGGGCAGGTCAGTCGGCGCGGCGGATGCGGAGGGGTTGGTCGGCGGCGGTCTTGTTGCGGCCGGTCTCCAGATCGAAGCGCCAGCCGTGCAGGGTGCACACGAACTCACAGCCGTCGATCTCTCCGAACGCGGCGAGATCGGCATTG
>JBGTEH010000550.1:0-9204 GCA_041747915.1 Ilumatobacteraceae bacterium | reverse complement strand
GTCGGTGTTGCCGAACACGATGGCGCCGTTGGCGACGACGTTGAAGCTCAACGGTTACTCGACAGCGCAGTTCGGCAAGTGTCATGAGGTGCCCGTCTGGCAGACCTCGCCGATGGGTCCGTTCGATGCGTGGCCGTCGGGTGGCGGTGGCTTCGAGTACTTCTACGGTTTCATCGGTGGCGAGAACAACCAGTGGGACCCAGCGCTCTACGAGGGAACGACGCCGATCGAGCCACCGGCGACGCCTGAAGAGGGCTATCACCTCACCGACGACCTGACTGATCGCTGTGTGAACTGGATCCGTCAGCAAAAGTCACTGATGCCGGACAAGCCGTTCTTTGTCTACTTCGCGCCGGGAGCCACGCACGCACCCCATCACGTCGCACCGGAGTGGATCGAGAAATACAAAGGTCAGTTCGCACACGGCTGGGACGCCCAGCGCGAACGCACCTTCGCCAAGCAAAAGGAGCTCGGAGTCATCCCTGCCGACGCCGAGCTGACGCCGCGCGTCGATCTCATTTCCGCCTGGGACGACATGCCTGAGGAGTTGAAGCCGGTGCTGGAGCGCGAAATGGAGTGCTACGCAGGTTTCCTCGAGCACACCGACGTCCAGGTCGGCCGGATCATCGACACGCTCGACGGTCTCGAAGTGCTCGACAACACGATCGTCTTCTACATCATCGGCGACAACGGAGCGTCGGCCGAAGGCACCATGAATGGCGCCTTCAATGAGATGACCAACTTCAACGGCATGGCCGCTCTCGAGACGCCCGAATTCATGCTCAGCAAGCTCGATGAATTCGGCTCGCCGACCTCGTACAACCACTATTCGGTGGGCTGGGCGTGGGCGATGAACTCTCCGTTCCAATGGACCAAGCAAGTTGCTTCGCATTGGGGCGGCACTCGCAACGGCACCGTCGTGCATTGGCCGGCCGGGATCACCGAGAAGGGCGGTCTGCGGAGCCAGTTCACGCATGTCATTGACATTGCCCCGACGGTCCTGGAGGCCGCCGGGCTGCCTCAGCCGACGATCGTCAACGGTGTGCTGCAGGCCCCGATCGAGGGCACCAGCATGCTGTACAGCTTCAACGCAGCGGACGCCCCCGAGCAGCACGACCTGCAGTACTTCGAGATGTTCGGAAACCGCGGCATCTACCACAAGGGTTGGAGCGCTGTCACCAAACACAAGACGCCATGGGTCCTGGTGGGCGGTGACATGCCAGCGTTCGACGACGACGTCTGGGAGCTCTACGACGGCGGCGGCGGGGACTACAGCCAAGCCCGCGACCTGGCCGCCGAACAACCTGAACGACTCGCCCAGCTGCAACGTTTGTGGCTGATCGAGGCCGTGAAGTACAACGTGCTGCCGCTCGACGACCGTTCTGCCGAGCGAGCCAACGCCGATCTGGCCGGGCGCCCGCAGCTCATTCATGGCACGTCCCAACAGTTCTTTCCCGGCATGGGACGGCTGTCGGAGAACAGCGTGGTGAGCATGAAAAACAAGTCGTTCTCGATCACCGCCGAGCTCGACGTTCCCGAGGGCGGAGCCAACGGCGTGATCATCGCCCAGGGCGGACGGTTCGGCGGGTGGGCAGTGTTCGTCACCGACGGCGTGCTCAAGTTCACCTACAACCTGCTCGGACTCCAGGAGTTCACTGCGACCGCAAATGAACCGATCCCGGCCGGCAATCATCAAGTCCGGATGGAATTCGCGTACGACGGCGGCGGCCTCGCCAAAGGCGGCAACGTGACGCTCTTCCACGACGGAACCGAAGTCGGCAACGCCCGAGTCGAGGCCACCCAGGCAATGATCTTCTCCGCCGATGAGACCACCGACATCGGATACGAATCGGGCACCACCGTCAGCTCCGACTACACCGTTCACAGCAGCCGATTCAGCGGAAAGCTTCACTGGGTCCAACTCGACACCGGCGCCGACGACAACGACCACTACATCGACCCCGAAGAACGCCTCCGCGTCGCACTCGCTCGCCAGTAGACGACTCCGACACCGCATCAGAGTCCGTCGCTCCAGTACGCGTTGCGCTGCGACGAAGCTTGCGTGACGATGCGCCGCTGTCCCGCGAGTGCCGGTCGCAGGCACCCGACAACAGCGATCGATCACCCGCCCCCGAAGCAGAACCGACCGCAATCAGGCCCTTCCGTGGCGCGAGATGATCCCGTCCCAGACCCGGTGTTCAGTGGCACTCCGACGGTCAGACGGCTTCGACGAGCGCGCCGTATCGCTGCTGGGCTACGACCATCAACGTAGCTTGATGCCGCTCCTCAGCGGGCGCCGTGGCGGTCGAAGTTCTGTCGACGCCGGTCGTCGATGGTGGTGGCGCGTGGGTCGGCGTGGCGGGCCTTCTGACCCTTCCCCATGATCTTGAAAGTGCGGTGTCCGGGTTCGAAGCCCAGATCTTGTAGAAGCTGCACACTGTCGAGAGTCGACGATCGATGGTCGCCGCGGCCAGCCCGCGTTGTTCCATGGACACTCGGAACAGTTCGATGTGCGGGCGAGTCGCACGCATCACATCGACGTGGTGATCGTCGGCCCACTGGAAGAACCAGCGGAGATCGTCGCGATACGCCTCGAGTGTCCGACCGCTGCAGCGGGCGAGGAATGACGCAGCCGCCGTTCGCTCAGCGTCGAACGTCCGGCCGGGAGGTCACTGGGTGGTCAGCGTTGTTGTTGCGGTGGCGAGTGATGTCATGACGGACCTCCGTGGTAGTTGTGGAGTTCCAGCAGAACCACGACTGTCAACTGCGAGGATCGTGCGTCATTGACAGGGCGAGCGCGCTCAGCCGGCGAATGGGGGACGCGTGGTCAGGAGATCCAGGGCGTGACGAGATCGGTGATCGACTCGGTCAGCGACATCTGGAGCAAGGGGCCGAATGAGACCCGGTGCACGCCCATCTTGCGCAGGTCGTCGAGGGAGCCGGCTGCGGAGCCGTTGACGGGGTGGGCAATGACGTTGATCGGTCCCGTGAGCTCGTCCAGGAGCGTTTGCACCGCAGCGGCATCGGGTGCCTTGACCGGGTAGACGCATCGGGCGCCGGACTCCTCGCACGCCCGCAGACGACGGATCGCCTCGGCGAGCGGGTCGTCGAACACCTCGGTTCGCCCCAGAAAAGCGTCGGTGCGGGCGTTGATCACGAGTGGAACTCCAGCGTCGTCTGCTGCGGACCGGAGTGCCCCGATGTAGTCGGCATGCTCGGCGACAGAGCGCAGACGCTTCTCGCTGTGGACGGTGTCTTCGATGTTGATGCCGACGGCGCCGGCGTCGAGGACTCTTTCGACGAGCTCGGTAGCTGCGGTGTCGTAACCGGACTCCATGTCGGCGCTCACCGGCACGTCGACCGCAGCGGTGATGCGACGGATCCCGTCCAGGGCGTCGTCGAGGGACATCGCCTCGTTGTCGCCCTGCCCGCGCGAATCTGCGAGGGGGTGGCTGCCGATCGTCAGGGCGGGAAATCCGGCGGCGACGACCGCATTGGCCGACCATGCGTCCCATACCGTCGGGAGCACCAGCGTGGTACCCGAATGATGGAGATCGAGCAATTGCTGAGCACGAGTCGTGAGGTCTGCCATGACATCATCCTGGCAGGCACGAGGACCGAGTGAGCGCAGGCCCCGCCCAAGACATCTACGTGGCGCCGAACCGCAAGTGGCGCTCGGTCGGCGTTCAGACAACCGGATCGTGGCGGCGACGCAGACGGACCAGCGGCACCCGTGGGAGGTCGTGACTGTTCGGTCGCATGAAGGCTGTGACTCAGTCGATGAGTTTGTCCAACAAGCGGAAGGTCGGATACGGCTGGTCGTGATCGCCGAAGTGTCCGTCGTGGCGGATGACCTGGGTGCCGCCCAACTGGTCGAACATCGCTCGACCTTGCCGGTCGTCGCAGCCGTATGGGTCGTTCGGCGAGTTGATGAAGTACAGGTCGCGGACGTGCGACTTGATCGCGGCCCAGTCGTAGTCGGATTGCAGGACCGGCTCGTCGCTGGTGCCGGGCGGCGTGTAGTACCCAGCGACGAGCAGCGCTTGGGCGACAGTGACGTCGATGCGCTCGAGGAGTGCGAGCAGCAGCGCGGCGCCCCCTGAGTGCCCGATCAGCACGGTGTCGTGATCGAAGGTGTGATCGGCCAGCACCTTTGCCACGGTCGTGGCGACAGGTTCGAGGTTCAGGCCGGGATGGTGCGGCGCCTTCACGTCAAAGCCGCGCTCGATCAGCCGGCCGCGTAGCCAAGGCAGCCACACGACCTCAGGCGTCGCGCCGGTCCCATGGAAGATGATCGCGTTTCGGCTCACAGAATCATCCTCGCAGGTCCGCTCGAGAGCTGACCGGTGAGGTTCGAGAGATCCCAGACACGACGATGGCGAACAGGTTGGGTTCCGTCATGCAACGTACGAACCTATGCTTGGAGACATGAAGCGAGTCGACACCTCCGACTGGCCCTGCACGATTGCACGGAGCGCTGCGCTGCTGGGCGATCACTGGAACCTGTTGCTGGTCCGCCAGGCATGTCTGGGCACTCGTCGGTTCGACGATTTCCAACGCGAACTGGGTATCGGTCGCAACATCCTCACTCTCCGACTCAATCAACTGGTCGACGAAGGTGTCATGCAGCGAGTCGAGTACCAGGAGAAGCCAACGCGCTCGGAGTACCGCCTGACTGAACAGGGCCGTGAGGTGTATCCGATCCTCGCCGCCATGGCCGACTGGGGAGAGCGTTGGCTCACGGGGCCGGAGGGCACGCCGCTCGTCCTGCATCACACGACGTGCGATCACGACATGCGCGCGGTGGTGGTCTGCAGCGAGTGCGCCGAACCGATCGACGTTCGTGACATGACGGCACGACGCGGACCCGGATACCGGGCTGAGAAGGAGCCTTCTGTCAGCGCCCGGTGAACTCGGCGGGGCGCCGCTCGATGGACGAGTTCGCCACCTCGAGGTCGGAGTTGCCTTCCCCGCCGTGCACGCGTATTGTCCGTTCCATCACAAAACTCGCCGTCGCCTCGGTGGGGCGATCGTGTCGACCGGGGAAGGACGAAATCCATGGACGTCGCAGGATCTGTCGAATGGGTCACGATGTCGTGACCATCAAGATCGGTCTGTCCGTCGACCCAGCGATGCCGCAGTTTCTCGACCTCGCACGCCAAGCCGAGAGGGTCGGCGTCGATTCGGTCTGGGTTGCGGAGTATTGGGCGTACGACGCGTTCACACCTCTCGCCGCGATCGCCGCCGTCACGGATCGACTCCGACTGGCGACCGGCATCGCCCAACTCGGAGCCCGCACGCCGGCGATGCTCGCAATGACCGCGCAAGGAGTTCAGCGGCTGTCCGACGGCCGCATGATCCTCGGGATCGGGGCGAGCGGGCCACAGGTGATGGAGGGCTGGCACGGCGTGCCGTTCGATCGCCCGGTGCAGCGAACTCGCGAGACGATCGAGATCGTCAAGATGGTGACGGCCGGAGAGCGACTGTCGTACGACGGCAGCGTGTATCGCCTCCCTCTTCCCGATGGGCAGGGGCGGGCGATCAGATCGCGTGCCGAGACGGCGCCGATCCCGGTGTACATCGCGTCGCTCGGACCGGCGAACCTCCGACTCACCGGTGAACTCGCCGATGGTTGGATCGGCAACTCGTTCTTCCCGGCCACCGCCGACGCATTCTTCGACTCGATCAGCGAAGGCGCCGCGATGGCAGGTCGATCGCTCGCCGATGTCGATCGTGTCGTGGCGGTCGGCGTCGAGTTCACCCCCGACGACCCCGCTGTGATCGAGGCGGCCGGACGTCGCCACGCAGACGGATACGCGTTCACGTTCGGAGCGATGGGCTCCTCCACGAAGAACTTCTACAACGATGCATTCGCCCGGCAGGGCTTCGGTGCCGACGTCGCCGAAGTCCAGCGCCTCTGGAACTCGGGTGACCGCGACGCGGCGGCGGCTCGGGTGCCGGTCGAGATCGGGCTCGGGACGAACCTCGTCGGACCACCCGATGTGATCCGGGACCGACTCGTCGAGTACGAGCGCAGTGGCGTCACGACCCTGCGCGTCGGCCTCGGCGGATCCCTCGATCAGAAGATCAGTGACCTCGAAGCGCTGATCGCACTCGCCGTCGAAGCCGGCGATCAACTCGACACCGAACATCCGAACTCGACGAAGGAATCAGCATCATGACCACGATCGACGCCACCGACCTCGACTCGAGCACAGACCCGCACACGGACCAGGGCGCCGAATCTGGCGACCCGACGTGGAAGAAGTCGGCGTGCATTCTGTGTGAATGCAACTGCGGGGTCGAGATCCGACTCGGGTCCGACGGTCAGACGTTCGAGCGAATTCGTGGCGACAAGGAACATCCGGCGTCGAAGGGCTACACGTGCGAGAAGGCCCTTCGGCTCGACCATTATCAGAATGGCCGCGGCGAACGCGTCCTCAACCCGCTGCGACGACGCGACGACGGTACGTACGAAGAGGTCGACTGGGACACCGCCGCGCGGGAAGTTGCCGAGCGGCTCGGAGCGGTCCGCGACGGATTCGGCGGCGACAAGATCCTGTACTACGGGGGAGGCGGCCAGGGCAACCACCTCTGCGGTGCCTACGGAGCAGCGCTCCACAAGAGCTTCGGAGGTCGATTCCGCACCAGCGCCATCGCTCAGGAGAAGAGCGGCGAGATCTGGGTCAACGGGATGATGTTCGGCAACGCCGTACGCGGGGAGTTCGATGCGTGTGAGGTGGCGTTCTTCGTCGGCAAGAACCCATGGATGAGCCACGGCATCCCGCACGCCCGCGCGACGCTCAAGGCGATCTCGAACGACGAAAACCGATCGATGATCGTCATCGACCCTCGCGTCACCGAGACCGCCGAACTCGCCGACTTCCACCTGAGGGTTGCGCCCGGGCGCGATGCCTGGCTCCTGGCCGCGATGGTCGCGATCATCGCCCAGGAGGGCCTGGCCGCGGACGCGTGGCTTCGCGAGCATGCGTCGGGTCGCGACGCCGTCGAGGAACGGTTCCGAGCAATCGACATCTCCGAGTTCTGCGAGATCTCCGGCGTCGACGAAGAACTCGTGCGCCGGGCGACAGGTCGCATCGCCCGAGCAGCGAGCGTCGCCGTGATGGAGGACCTCGGCGTCCAGATGAACCGTCACTCGACCCTGGTGAGCTACCTCGAGAAGCTGGTTTGGACACTGACTGGGAACTTCGCGAATCACGGCGGCCAGCAGATTCCCTCGGCGATGGTGCCGTTGGTGAAGGCGTTCTCGGCCGAACTCGATCCGCAGCGCGCGCCGCGGTCGCCGGTCGCAGGCGAGCGGATCTTCGGAGGGCTCATCCCGTGCAACGTGGTGCCCGAGGAGATCCTCACCGATCACCCCGATCGGTACCGCGCGCTGATCGTCGAGTCAGGGAACCCGGCGCACTCGATCGCCGACAGTGCCCGCATGCGTGAGGCGCTGCGCGCCCTCGACTTCGTCGTGGTGATCGACGTGTTCATGACCGAGACCGCGCGCGAAGCCGACTACGTCCTACCGGCGACGACCCAGTTCGAGAAGTTCGAGTCGACCTTCTTCAACTTCGAGTTCCCGAAGAACGTCTTTCATCTTCGCCACCCCGTCGTCGAGCCACCGGACGGCCCACTCGGCGAACCGGAGATTCACGCGCGGATCATCGAAGCCGCAGGCATGATCACCGCTGACGACATCGAACCACTGCGCGCCGCAGCAGAACGAGGACGTACCGAGTTCGCTGAGGCATTCGGCGCCGCCCTGAGTGCCAAACCGTCACTCGGCGTCGTCGCCCCGGTCCTGTTGTATCGCACGCTCGGTCCGACCCTTCCGAACGGCGCCGCGGCTGCGGCAGCGCTCTGGGGGATCACCCAGCGTTGCGTACAGCTCAACCCGACCGGCGTCGATCGCGCCGGATACGGCACCGGCCCCGAGGCCGCCGACCGTCTGTTCGACGCGATCATCGCCGGCCGTTCCGGAATCGTGATCACCGATGACGAACCCGACGCGACATGGCGCAGACTCGCCACACCCGATGGTCTCGTCCATCTCGACATGCCCGAACTGCTCGCCGAACTCGACATGCTCGGCGATCCGCCCGCCCCGACCGAGGAGTGGCCGTTCCTGTTGTCGGCCGGTGAGCGCCGTTCGTTCACCGCCAACACCATCTTCCGCGACCCGGCATGGCGTAAACGCGCCGGCCAGGACGCGGTGCGGATGGCGACCGACGATGCCGCCCGACTCGGTGTGGTGGACGGTGACCGTGTTCGCATCGTGACCGAGCGTGGGGAGTCGACGATCGGCGTCGTGATCGACAACGGGATGCACCCCGGTCATCTTGCGCTGCCCAACGGCACGGGCACCGACCGCCTCGAAGACGGTGCACGGGTGATCGACGGCGTCGCTCCGAACGAACTCACCGGTTCGTCTCGACGCGACCGGTTCGCCGGGACCCCCTGGCACAAGACCGTCCCGGCGCGCATCGAACTCATCAGCGCGCCGTGAACGAAGCCACGACTGCATCGAACCAGGTCAGCGGCTGACGATCGCGTGGTACGGCCCGTACCGATGGGCACGTCACAACATGTTCGTAGTGATCACTACAACAAGGTTTGATCGATGGTCGGTCGGGGAAGAGGATGCGCGAGATCCTGGCGTGACAGGACCCGCACAGCACGCGACCGAGGGAGCGATTCGATGACGATCTTCGACGATCTGCGAGAGAGCCACGAGATTCAACGCTCGCTGGCGCGCACGATGACCCACGCGCGAGCGTCGGCCGAGAATCGCCGCGCGGCGTTCCTGGCTCTCGCCCGCGAACTCGACGCGCACGCAACCGCCGAGGAGCGCCATCTGTATGTCCCGCTGCTCATGGACGACGCCGGGCTGTACGTGAGCCGCCACGCCCTGGCCGATCACCACAAGGCCGAGAAGCTGGTCGATCAACTCCGCGGCGTCGACCCCGCCACCAATGAGTTCGAGGATCTTGCCAAGGAACTCTCCGCCGAAGTTCGCGACCACCTCGACGAGGAGGAGCACGGCACGTTCCAGCTCGCCGGCAAGTTGCTGTCGAAGACCCGCCAGCGCGACCTCGCCGCGGGCTACAGAGCCGAGTACGCGAAGCGTGGTGGCGGCAACATCGCAACCTGACGCGGCCTTCGATTCGGACGTTGTGTGCGTTCGGGAGCTCTGGG
>JBGTEH010000549.1:0-6153 GCA_041747915.1 Ilumatobacteraceae bacterium | reverse complement strand
TTGTCGTCGTTGGGGATGCCGACCCAGATCACGGTTCGACCCTCGGCGAGAAGTTGATCCATCACCGCTCCGGCGCGCTCCTGGTATTCGGCGACCCACTCCGCCTCGTTGCTGACCGGGTCGCCGATGATGAAGTCGCCGCTCGCCACGGAGAGACCCTGCGCGTCGTTGCCCCCGAACGTCGCCACCACGATGTCGGGGTCGACCTGGGGCAACACGGTGTCGATCTCGGCGGGCCAGTCGTAGAAGTCGGGTCGGGCGAGCCCCGACGACACCTTGTAGTCGAGCTCCGTGGTGACGATCCCGGTGCCATCGAGCAGCGTCTGGAGGTACGGGCCAAACGTCCCCGCGTCGCTGTCGCCGAGGATGAGGACCTTCGACGGGTTGTCGGCCGAGGGCGGCCCGGTGGATTCGGGCTCGGGCTCGACCGTGTCGACGGGTGTTGATCCGCCCGTCGGGGCGGAGGACTCGGTGGTCACGGCGCCATCGACTTCCGTCGCGGCATCGTTCGTGTCGCCGTCGGCGTCGGCAACACCGCTGTCACCGTCCAGCATCGATGCGACGACGCGGACAGCGCCGAAGCCGACCACGACAACCGTCGCGAGTGCAAGGGCGCGCCGGATCGCATAGCGCCGCCGACTGGGCCGGCGTCGAGGTGATGGCCGGCTCGACACGATCCGACCACGATACGGGCCTCGCCGACCGAGCGAGCGGCACCGCCGCTCGGCCTGCGCGCGCCGCATTCACACACCCGTCACAGGGGGTGTGCCTACGCGCAACTACCAGCGGGTAACCTCTCGACCACGTGAACACACCCGTGGTCACCGACCCGGGTGGACATGTACCAACCACCATTCATCCTGAAGGGGAGAACATGATCAAGAGCAAGAAACTGCTCGCCATCGGCGTCATTGCCGCGCTCGGCCTGGCCGCGTGTGGCAGCGACGACGACGCGAGCTCGTCGACCGAGGCATCAGCAGGCACCGAAGCCGCAGGCACCACCGATGCGCCCGAGGGCACGGAGGCCCCAGCGGGCACCGACGCTCCCACCGGGACCGACGCCGTTGCCGAGGGCGACTGCGCCGTGGGTGTCGTGTTCGACATCACCGGTCGTGGCGACCGTTCGTTCAACGACGCCGCGGGCGCCGGACTCGACCAGGCGGCCGCCGAACTCGGCGTCGTCGGCAGCGAGTCCTCCCCGACAGGCGACGGCGACCGAGCCGAGCGCGTGCAGGGCCTCGTCGACGAGGACAACGACCTCATCCTCGGCGTCGGCTTCCTCTTCGGTGACGCCATCACCGAGGCATCGGCCAACAACCCCGACACCAACTTCGCCATCATCGACTCCGTCGTCGAGGCCGACAACGTGGCATCGCTCGTCTTCGCCGAAGAGCAGGGCTCGTTCCTCGTCGGTGCCGCTGCCGCGCTCAAGAGCCAGACCGGCACGATCGGCTTCATCGGTGGCGTCGAGACCGACCTCATCAAGAAGTTCGAGGCCGGCTACGCCGCTGGTGCGCAGGCCGTGAACCCCGACATCGAGGTGTTGGTCAACTACATCACGCAGCCGCCGGACTTCACCGGTTTCGGCGACCCGGCCAAGGGCAAGGAAATCGCTGCTTCGCAGTACCAGGCCGGCGCTGACGTCATCTACGCCGCCGCTGGCGGTTCCGGCCTCGGCGTGTTCGAAGCCGCGTCCGAGGCCGGTGCACCCGGTGAGGTGTGGGCCATCGGCGTCGACTCCGACCAGTACGAATTGGTCTCACCGGAGCAGCAGCCGTACATCCTGACCTCGATGCTCAAGAAGGTCGACGTTGCGACGTTCGAGACGATCAAGGTCGTCTGCGAAGGCGGTGACGCCGCCGGCGTCCAGACCTTCGACCTCGCCGCAGATGGCGTCGGCTACTCCACCTCGGGCGGAAACGTCGACGACATCGTCGATCAGCTCGAGGACTTCAAGGCGCAGATCATCGCCGGTGACATCGTCGTCCCGACTGCTCCCTGAGCTGAATTGACGTAACGGCTCAGCGGTCTCCGCGAGTCGAACGCGAACCCGAACGATGCCCGCTCGACTCCGCTCGAGCGGGCATCGTCGCGTCGGAACTCGGCATTGCGGCGCACCTCTTCCTCGTCCGGCGCGCCGATCGACTAGACATCACTCGATGAGCGACGGGGCGCAGGGGCAGCAGGAGGCGACGGACTCGTCGATCGCGATCCAGTTGACCGACATCGTGAAACGCTTTCCCGGCGTGGTCGCCAATGACGGCGTCAACCTCACGGTGCGGGCGGGCAGCGTGCACGCCATCGACGGCGAGAACGGCGCAGGGAAGTCCACGCTGATGAAGACGCTCTACGGCGCCCATAAACCCGACGAGGGCACGATCACGGTCAATGGCAAGGTCGAGGTGTTCTCGACACCCAAGGACGCCATCGCCGAGGGGATCGGCATGGTGTTCCAAGCGTTCATGCTTGCCGGCAACCTCACCGTGTGGGAGAACATCGTTCTCGGCGACGAGCCAGGCAGAGCGTTCTCGCTCGACGTTCGCAAGGCCCGCTCGCGGATCGTCGAACTCGGTGCGCAGTACGGCCTCGACGTCGATCCCGACGCATTGATCTCCGAACTCGGCGTCGGCGACAAACAGCGTGTCGAGATCCTCAAGGTGCTGTACCGCGGCGCCAAGATCCTCATCCTCGACGAACCGACAGCAGTGCTGGTTCCACAAGAGGTCGACGAGTTGTTCGCATCTCTGCGCGAACTCACGACTCAGGGCGCGACCATCATCTTCATCTCGCACAAACTCGACGAGGTCCTCAAACACGCCGACGCCATCACGGTCATCCGCCAAGGCAAAACGGTCGGAGAGATCCCCGACCCGAGCATGGTGACCTCGCGGCAGTTGGCCGAGATGATGGTCGGAAGCGAACTGCCGACGCCGGAGACTCGCGAGAGCACCGTCAAGGCGGCGGTGGTCCTCGAACTGCGCTCGCTCACCGTGACCGACGACGACATCTCAGAGGCCCGACGCATCGTCGACGACGTCAGCTTCGTCGTGCACCGCGGCGAGATCGTCGGTATCGCAGGTGTCGAGGGCAACGGACAGAGTGAACTGGTCGAAGCGATCATGGGCCTGACCGCGTCCTCGGGCGAGGTCATCCTCGATGACGTCGAAATCGGATCGCTGTCGACTCGAGACCGTCGCGATCGAGGCATCGGATACATCGCCGAGGATCGACAGAAGGACGGTCTCGTGATGTCCTTCACGCTGTGGGAGAACGCGGCGCTCGGCCACCAGCACCGTCACCCGTACTCCAAGGGTCCCTGGATGAACGTGACCGGAGCGCGCGAACGAACCGAGATGATCGTCCGTGACTTCGACGTCCGAACCCCGAGCATCGACGTCCCCGCATTCACGCTGTCGGGCGGCAACCAGCAGAAGCTCGTCGTCGGTCGCGAGATGACAGCGGATCCGACGATGTTGATCGCATCACACCCGACCCGGGGCGTCGATGTGGGCGCGCAGGCAGTGATCTGGGACATCCTTCGAGATGCGCGCAGCGCCGGCTTGGGCACGGTGCTGATCTCGGCTGACCTCGAGGAACTCATCGGACTCTCCGATCGGCTTCTCGTCATGCTGCGCGGACGAGTCGTCGCCGATCTCGATCCAGCGACCGTCACGCCCGCAGAACTCGGCTCGTACATGACCGGCGCTGCGGCGGGAGCCCACTGATGTTCGAACGCGTCTGGCGCGCATCTCTGGCTCCGGTGATTGCGGCCGTCGCTGCGATCCTCGTGTCCTCTCTCGCTCTCGTCCTGTCCGGAAACGATCCGGTCGAAGCCTTCCGCGAGATGTGGAAGACGATCGACTCCACTCAGTCCGTCGTCCTGATCGTCAACGCGGCGGTTCCCTACTACATCGCTGGCGTCGCTGTCGCCATCGGCTTCAAGATGAACCTGTTCAACATCGGCTCCAATGGCCAATACCTCCTCGCAGCGCTCGTCGCTGGGTGGGCGGGAGCAGAGGTGAGCCTCCCGCCCGTGCTCCACGTGGCGTTCGTGTTCCTCGTGGCGATCGTCGTCGGCGGCACCTGGGCGCTCATCGCTGCGATCTTGAACGTGACCCGCAACGTCAACGTCGTGATCGCCACGATCATGCTCAACTACATCGCGATCGGGCTCGCGGCGTTCCTGCTCTCCGAGGTGTTCCGCGACGAGGAGAACGGGGGTCTGGTCGCGCAGACCAAGGTCATGCCGAGCTCAGCGCGCCTCCCATCGATGAACCGCTTCATCGAACTCTTCGGTTTCCATTTCTCCGACGGTGTCACGCTGTACGGCTTCCTCCCGTTCGCGATCGTGCTCGGCGTCGCCTACTACATCCTGCTCAATCGCAGCCGCTTCGGGTACGACCTTCGTCTGTCGGGCATGAATCCCGACGCAGCGCTCGCGGCGGGCATCAACCCCAAGCGCATGGTGCTCATCACACTGTTCATGTCTGGTGCCGTGGCGGGAATGATTGGTCTGCCATTCCTGCTGTCGGACCCGAGCTTCCTCAAATACGGTGATGCGTTCCCGACCACCATTGGTTTCACCGGACTCGGGATCGCACTGCTCGGGCGCAACAACCCCATCGGCATCGCGGGCGCAGCGCTCGTATGGGCGACGATCGAGCGGGCGACGCAGCGTCTCGGCCCCCTCGGCATTCCGCCGGAGATCGGCCGCATCATGCAGGGGTCGTTCCTTCTCGCAGCCGTCATTGCCTACGAGGTGGTGCGCCGTCGAAACGACGCCGCGGCGGCCGCCAAGGCAGCAGCGGCGACGCGCCTAGAACGACCGCCGCCGCTCGCGCCCCAGACGACCATCGGGGCAACGTCATGACCACCACGATCGACGCGCAACCCGTCGGAGATCGGCGACCGGCTTTGCGCTCCGCGCGTTGGCGAATCTTTGCGATCACGATGATCGGCCTCGCCGTGGTGTCGGCGGCGCGCCTGATCGCCGACAACGACGATCTCACGTCGAGCGGCACCTTCGGTGCAGGCTTGCGCACGGCGGCACCGATCGCCCTCGCCGGCCTGGCGGCACTCGTCGCCGAACGCAGTGGCACCGTCAACATCGGCATCGAAGGGATGATGGTCATGGGCACCATCTTTGCCGGGTGGTGGGGATGGGAGTTCGGGCCATGGATGGCCCTCGTGGGCGGCATCTTCGGTGGGATGCTCTTCGGGTTGCTCATGAGCCTGGCGACAACCACGTTCGGCGTGAACCACATCGTCGCTGGCGTCGCCATCAACCTGCTCGCTCCCGGCATCGCTCGATTCATGGCGAACGAACTCTTCGAGGGTACCCAGGGTGGATCAGTGACGTCGTCGCCCGGCAACAAGGGGGACATCGGCGCCTTCACGGTCCCGTTCCTCTCGGGAGGCGACTTGTTCGGGTGGCAGAGCCCGGACATGATGGGCTGGATCGAGGAACGCGGCTGGTTCATGCTCGCGGACGCTGCCGGCCTCGCTGGAGGGCTGACGACTGCGGTGTCCTGGGACGTCGTGCTGACGATCGCCCTGTTCTTCGGTATCGCCTATCTGCTGTGGCACATGCGACTGGGCCTTCGGCTGCGCTTCGCCGGCGAGCGCCCCGCGGCGGCTGACTCGCTCGGCGTCTCGGTTCACACGATGCGATACATCGGCATGCTGATGTCGGGCGGTCTGGCGGGAATGGGTGGAGCGGTGCTCGTGCTGTTCGCCAACCGCTATCAGGAGAATCAAGTCGCCGGGCGCGGATTCCTCGGTATCGCCACGATGATCTTCGGCAACTGGATGCCGGCCGGCACTGCGATCGGCGCCGGGCTGTTCGGGTACGCCCAGGGCATCACATTGCGCACCGGCCCGGGAGATCTCGTCCGCACATTGCTGCTCGCCGCAGCGATCGGTCTGTTGATGCTCGTGCTGTGGATGCTGACGCAACGCAACTACGCGCCCGCGGGCACCGTGGCCGTGTTCGCCCTGGTCACGTTGTGGGCCTACTTCGTGGCGCAGTCGCCGAACAACCAGCTCGTGTTCGTCACCCCCTATGTCGTGACGCTGATCGCCGTGTCGATCGGGGCGCAGCGGCTCAGACCGCCCGCCGAGGAGGGCATCCCCTGGTTCAAGGGGATGCAGTAG
>JBGTEH010000548.1:0-2941 GCA_041747915.1 Ilumatobacteraceae bacterium | reverse complement strand
GGTGGTGCTTTCGGCGGCGGGCGCCGGGCGTATCTCCACCCCACCGACGAAGTGCTCGTGGCCGAGGGGCGCTTCGAACTGCGGCGATCGCCCGACCTGCCCGCATTGGTGAACGAGCACCGACCCGATGTGGTCGTGGTGAGCGTGAACCTGCGCAATCTGACCCACTGGAACATTCGCCGTTCGTGCCGCAAGGTGCCCGTTCGCTGGGTGGCTCACGCCAAGGTGCACAGCGGCGGAGGGCTGCCTCCGGCCATCACCAATTGGCTGAAGAAGCGCTTCTACCGCCGCTTCGATGTCGTGGTCTGCTACGGCGAGCGCTCACGACAGGAGCTGCTCGCGCTGGGGTATCCGCGCGAGATTCTGCGCGTGGCTCGCAACACCATCGACACCGGACGGATCTTCACCGATGGTGACGTCATACGCGACCGGGGTCGCGCGTTGTGCGTCGACGCCGGTGTGGGAGATCACCCGGTCGTGGTGTGCGTGGGCCGGATGGACCCCGACAAACGCCAACGCGACCTGATCGCTGCCGTCGACCTCGTGTGCGCCGGCGGCGTCCCGTGTTCGCTGGTGCTCGTCGGAGGTGGACCCGACCTCGACGTGCTGCGCGGAGAGCAGACGGCGGGAACCCTCAGCCAACACGGCCAGAGCGTGGTGCTGACGGGCCGCGTGCCTGAAGGCGATGACTACGCATGGATCGCTGCAGCCGATGTGTGCGTGTTCCCCGGTGCCGTCGGCCTCGCGGTCAATCAGGCCCTGGCGCTCGGCGTGCCCACTGTCATCGCCGACGAGGACGGTGCCGACGGTGAGATCGTGGAACACGAGGTGACAGGCTGGCGTTACGAACGGGGCGACGTCGCCGCTCTGGGCGCGCTCATCCGATCGATCCTCGCTGCTCGCCACACGACAACGGCTGCCACGGCCGACGCGTCGTCGTCGGTGTCACCCGTCGACGTGGCCGGCGTCTGCGCCCGTGCCGTCGCACTCATGCGCGACGAGGTGTCGATGGAACGAATGGTCGACGTGTTCGACGAGGCGATCTCGGGCTGAATCCCCGGCTGAGCCTGGTTCCAGATCGAAGCCGCAGGCGTGAGGTTGCGTTCGATCGAGACCATAATGCGGTCCGTGGACGACACCGGAACGAGGGTTCGCAACAGCGCTCCCGCTCAGCGCTCGACAGCTGCGCCACGACCGATTGTGGTCATCACCACACATCGGGCGGTGCTCGACGACGACGAACGCCGATCGTTCCTCCAGGTGCGGGCCGTGCTCGGCGGCCACGACATGGTGGTGTTGGTGCCCGACGACCTCGACGTCGCACCGTTGCGCGAGCTCGATGCCGAGGTCGAGATCCGGCGCTCGCCGACCGAGTGTTGGGGCAGCGTGGCGAACCACGAGCGCATGCTCCTGTCCAGCAGGTTCTACGAGTGGTTCGGCGACCACACGCACGTGCTGGTGTACCACCTCGATGCGTTCGTGTTCCGCGACGAGCTGCTCGACTGGTGTGCCGCGGGCTACGACTACGTGGCCGGCCCCTGGTTCGACGGATTCACGTCGGCATCGGCCGACGCGCCGATGGTGGGCGTGGGCAACGGTGGCTTCTCGTTGCGCCGGGTCGAGACCTTCTTGCGCCTCACGCGAGTGCTCGAGCAGCATGCCACGTGGCGCACCCGCCCACTGAGAGCCCTGCCAGTGAGGGTACGCGCCGCGCTCCGCAAGGGGTTGATGCCGGCGGCGAGATTCGTTCGCATGCCGGACCGTCTGCTCGAGCAGCTGTTCATGTTCTGCTCGCGGGGGACGAAACTACCGGAGGACATGCTGTGGGGTCTGCGCGCCGGGCGGGCGCTGCCGTCGTTCTCGGTGGCACCGCCCGACGCCGGCGCGGCGTTCGCGTTCGAGATGCAGCCGTCGCGCTTGTACTCGATACGGGGCGGGCAATTGCCGTTCGGGTGCCACGCCTGGGCGACCTACGAACCCGAGTTCTGGCGGCCGCACATCGACGCTGCGCAGCCACCTCCTGCCACCAGAGCAGCGCTGTGACGGGACGCCGGCCGAAGACCGACCGACCGGGGCCGATCGGCCGGTCGCCGAGGCGGTATCCTGCCGGCGGCGGCACTCGCTCGAGACCAGGAGCGCACATGCAACAGCAGGACAACGACACCAGCGACCAGCCAAGAGGTGTCTCTGAACTGCCCACCGGTCTGGCGACCGTCACGGCGTGGTTGAAAAGAGGCGCACACCTCGACCCGGACGCGCCTGCGGTGCAGGACGGAACTCGGTGCCTCACCCATAGCGAGTTCGACGCGCTGAGCGATCGTGTCGCCGACGATCTTCGCCTTCAGGGTGTGCGCCCCGGCGACCGCGTCGGTCTGTGCATCGACCGTTCCGTCGCCCTCATCGCGGGTCTCGTCGGGATCCTGAAGTGCGGAGCGGCCTACGTTCCGCTCGACCCCACGTATCCTCGCGACCGCCTCGAGGTCATGTTGCACGATGCCGCACTCAGCCTCACGCTCGTCGGCCGGGACCACCACGGGTGGGTCGCTGCGACCGGTGCGACGACCCGGGTCTGGGACGAGATCGGTGCAGCACTCGACAACGAGATGGCGCCGACCGACGATGTTCTGGCCGGCGCCGGTGCCATCGATCCGGAGAGCGCCGCGTTCATCGTGTTCACGTCGGGATCGACGGGTCGCCCGAAGGGCGTCGAGATGCCACATCGTGCCATCGCCAACCTCCTCGAATGGCAGCTCGCTCGCCGATCATTTCGTCCTGCGGCTCGCGTGCTCCAGTACTCGAGCATCAGCTTCGACGTGTCGCTGCAGGACATTGCTTCGACGCTCGCATCAGGCGGTCACCTTTTCATGGTGCCCGACGATCAACGCCGAGATGCCCGCCAGCTCCTCCATCAGCTCGATGACCTCCGCATCCAACGTCTGTT
>JBGTEH010000547.1:0-2989 GCA_041747915.1 Ilumatobacteraceae bacterium | reverse complement strand
CGAGGGCGATCCATACCGGGAGGGATTGTGGCCGTTCTACGCCGTCGATGGCCGGCTGTACACGCTGTGGTCCAACATGCAGGTTCGCACGACGGCGGACGGGGAGTTGCTGTGGCGCACCGACTACCCCGCTGGGGAGATTGAGGCCGCTGGTCTGCAGATGACCGGCGTCGACACCGACGGCACGAGCGTGTTCGTGTCGTTCGCAAGGGAGGGCTCCGCCGGCGACTGAGGACGTATCCCGTGGCCCAGTCGCGTCGATCCCGGATCTTCGGCCTCGGCCCAGAAGCGGTTGGCCTCCAATGCGTCGATCACTGTGTGTTCGTACGTTTCGCCCATTCGCGGCGGTCACGACGTTGGAGGGAGGGTGAACTCGCATCGGGCGTCCTCCTGGACACCCATGCGGCAAAGATACTTGGTGAGGAGTGCACCGGTACCAAAGAGTCAGGGCAGGTCGATGGCGACCGTTGGGTGGTCGCTGAGACGCACACCTTTCTCGTCCAGGATTTCCCAACAGTTCACGGTCGCCCGTTCGGCGAGGGTTGCGGGAACGCAGATGTGATCCACGAGATGGTGGTTGTCGAGCAAGCCGGCGGCGACCACGTCGAAGCCGGTAACGCACGCGAGCCCATGGCGGTCGAGGACGTCCGTGAGCTGTTGTCGTACTGCGTTGGTGCCGTACCAACCGCTGCCGTCGCGGTCTTGGTTGAAATCGCCGCCAACGAAGATCGGGAGCGAGGGGTACCGATCGCGGATGACCACGAGATCGTGGTCGATCTGGGCGATGGTCTCCGCGTGGGCGCGCCACATCGTGGCCGGTGAACCGTCGGCCAGGAGTGGATCGTTCGCCCACGCGATCACGCAGCCGTAGACGACGATGTCGCCCGTTGGTGTGCTGACGAGCGCGGCCGCTGTGCCACGTCCGCGTGGCCGAGGATCGGTGATCGGTGCGATCGGGTACCGGCTCCAGATCCCGACCCAACGCTCGTCCGCCGGACGTCGATCCGGGATCGCCGGAGTGTGGACGCCGTCGTACCCGGGGCCGGGCGAGTGGTCGACGTGGGTCTCCGTGAGGATCCAGATGTCGGCATCGACCAGGGCCATGCGACGTCGTTGAGCGGGTGCGATCTTCCAGCCCTTTGGTTTCACCCGCTCGACGTTCCAGGTCGCAATCCGCACGACGTCATTCTGGTTCAGGTCGAGGCGGGAAGCTTTGCGCTGAGTTCGCGGGCGAGGAGCGCGATGACTTGTGGCTCGATTGGCCCGGACTGGCGGATCTGGCTGATCAGATCCTTCGCCCACGTCACGATGGCGCCGTTGATCCGTATCGCCCGGAAGCGGAGCCCCCAGTTGGAGTCCGTGAAGCACAGCACTCCGTGGATCGGGACAGCCCCGAACCCGATCGGTTCGAGTACGGCATGCACGGCGTCGCGCTGCCAGCCGAGGCCCTCGACGAGCTTGGTCTTGTTCCGACCGTTGACGTACAGCCGGTCCTCGCCGGTGAAGAGGCCGCCCACGTGGCGGCGCTCGACCTTGCCGGTGTAGTTCTTCGCGTCGACGATCCAGATGCCGCTCGGCGCAATGACGAGGTGGTCGATGTTGCCCCTCGTCTTGGGAACCTTGCGGTCATGCAACACGTGGCCGATGTCCGACAGGTTCGTGCTGAGTTGTCGTCCGAGCCGTTCCTCGCCATCAGCGCCCTTCGCCCAGGCAGCGGTGGACCGTGACGGCGTCGAGGGAGCGGAATTGTCTCGTTGCTCCCGTGCCGCGCGGCGTTCGAACTGCTGGGCCGCCGAGATCCCGGCCGTCCCGGCGACGATCGGTGGGGGTGGAGGCAGCGGTCGTGGCGCGCTCGCCTGGGCCGTTGTCTCGGGGGAAGCGCCGGCGACCGCATGCTCGAGGATGGGTGCGCCCGTCGCCTGCTCCGGACGGCACACGACGCACGTGACCTGCTTGGTCGAACCGTCCCATCAGGCCCGTGTCTTGGCGGGAACCGCCGAAGAGCAGCTGACGCAGGCTCCGTCGTAACGGAGAGAGATCACGCGGGCGTCCATGTCGACGCATCGGCACGTGCGGAGTGCAGCTTGATTCAGGGTCTCGTCAGGTTCGGGTCTGGAAGGAAGCGGCAGCCGCTGCCGACCGTGCCACTATGTCCAGCGTGTCAAACGGATCCAGTGAAACGATCAAGAACCATGCGTCGTTCATCTGGTCGGTGGCTGATCTGCTGCGGGGCGACTACAAGCAGTCCGAGTACGGCAAGGTGGTCCTGCCGCTGACGGTGCTGCGGCGCTTCGACTGCGTGCTGGCGCCGGTGAAGCAGGACATGCTCGACACCTACGACAGGCTGAAGGGCAAGGTGGAGAACTTCGGGCCGGTGCTCGACGCGCTCACCTCCGTCGATGGTCTGTGGAACACGAGCCGGTTCGATCTCCCGAAGCTGCTCGACGACCCGGATCACATCGCCGACAACCTGCGCGCCTACATCCACGGCTTCTCGCCGGAGGCGCAGGAGATCCTCGATCGGTTCGAGTTCGCGTCGCAGATCACCCGGCTCCACAAGGCGGGTCTGCTGTATCTGGTGCTCGGGAAGTTCGCCGAGATCGACCTGCATCCCGACCGGGTCTCCAACCTGGAGATGGGCTACCTGTACGAGGAGCTGATCCGCCGCTTCTCCGAGCTGAGCAACGAGACGGCTGGTGAGCACTTCACGCCGCGTGAGGTGATCCGGCTGATGGTGAACCTGTTGTTCATCGAGGACGACGACATCCTCTCCAAGCCGGGCGCCAAGGCGACGCTGTTCGACCCGGCGTGTGGCACCGGTGGCATGTTGAGCGTGGCGGAGGACTTTGTGCGCAGTCACAACCCGCAGGCCACCCTCACCGTCTACGGCCAGGAGCTGAACTCGGAGTCGTATGCGATCTGCCGCTCCGACATGATGCTGAAGGGTCAGAACGCCTCGAACATCAAGGTCGGCAACTCCCTGAAGTCG
>JBGTEH010000546.1:0-1830 GCA_041747915.1 Ilumatobacteraceae bacterium | reverse complement strand
GCCACGACGTCCATTCCGTCGACGATCACGCCGGGCATCCCGTAGCCGGCGGCCCGATCCACGATGTCGGTGATCGCCATGGTCTTCTCGCGAGCGGTGAACTCGCCGTACTCGTTGTTCTCGCAGGCGAACACCACGGGCAGCTTCAACGCACACGCCATGTTCGCCGCCTCGTGGAATGCGCCGATGTTCGTCGATCCGTCGCCGAAGAAGGCGACCGACACGTTGCCGTTGCCCTTGTACTTGTTGGCGAAGCCTGCACCGACGGCGATCGGCGCCCCGGCACCCACGATGCCGTTGGCTCCGAGCATGCCGACGTCGAGGTTGGAGATGTGCATCGAGCCGCCCTTGCCCTTGTTGTAGCCGGTCGACTTGCCCATCAGTTCGGCCATCATCTCGTTGAACTGGCCGCCCTTCGCGACCAGGTGGCCATGGCCGCGGTGCGTGGAGGTGATCTGGTCGGCGTCGGTCAGCGCCGCGCACACGCCGGCTGCGACGGCCTCTTGGCCGACATAGAGGTGGAGGAAGCCGGGCAGCTTGGCCGCTTCGGCCAGCTTGCCGGCCGCTTCTTCGAAGAGCCGGATGCGCACCATGCGTCGGTGCATGTCCATCTGCACATCTCTCGAGAGTTCCATCGTGGTTCCTGTCTGGAGTCGGAGTTGGTGGGTCAGCGGCTGAGGATCGTGACGCCGCTGATCCCCGGAGCGCCGTACACGTGGGTGTAGGCGACCTTCGGGTTGTTCGGTACCTGGCGCTCGCCCGCGTCACCGCGGAGTTGCAGCACGTTCTCGTAGACCTGACGAAGGCCCGAGGCACCGATGGGCTCGCCGTTGGCGAGACAACCACCGTCGGTGTTGACCGGCAGGCGACCGTTGATCTCGGTCTCGCCGTTGGCGAGCATGTGTTCCTGTTCGCCGTGCTCGCAGAAGCCGTTCTCGGCCATGTGCATGATCTCGGCGCCCGCCTCGGTGTCTTGCAGCTGAGCGACGTCGATGTCCTCGGGGCCGATCCCGGCCATCTCGAAGGCCGCCTTGGAGGCTGCCGACGTGGGACCCGGGTCGTACTCGATGGCGATCGACGGCGCGAGCACCTCGAACGAGCCGAACTTGCGGGTGCGGACCGCAGCGGCCTGCAGGTAGATCGGCCGGTCGGTGTACTCGGTTGCCTTGTCGGCACGGCACAGGACCATCGCCACGCCGCCTTCGCCGGGCGAGCAGAACATGTACTGCGTGAGCGGGTACGACAGCATCAGCGAGTCGAGTACCTCTTGCTCGCTCAGGGGCTTGCGTCGCCACGCCATTGGATTGATCGACCCGTTCCGGAATGCCTTCGAGGCCACCTTGGCGAGGCTCGCCTGGGTGATGCCGTAGTCGTGCATGTAACGCGTGATCTTCATGCCGAAGAACTGTGTGGTCAGCGCCAGGCCCGAGCCGCCGTACCAGTCCTTGCCGCGGGGGCCTTTGATGCGGAAGGCACCGGGCTCGTGCTTGTCGAACCCGAGGGCGATGCCAACGTCAGCGGCACCGGATTCGATCGTGTTGACCGCCTGGGCGAGAGCGGTTCCGCCGGTGGCGCAACCGTTGACGACGTTCGTGAAGGGCAGGCCGGTGAGCCCGATTCGACTGACCATGGTGTCGGCCGCTCCGCCGTCCATCGATCCGCCGACGGCGAACTGCATGTCGGACCACTGCTGGCCACAATCGGCCAATGCCCGTCGTACGGCGATCACGCCTTGGTCCATACCGGACACACCGTCGGTGCGACCGAACTCGTGCATGCCGATTCCGACGATGGCGACGTTGCTCATGACGGGTCTCCTGATGTCGTTGC
>JBGTEH010000545.1:0-2696 GCA_041747915.1 Ilumatobacteraceae bacterium | reverse complement strand
TGGCGCGCCCACCCCGCCAGCGCGAGCAGTGCGACTGCGGTGTCGGCCACCTCGATCGCGGTCGCCTCGCGACGCCACGGATCTGGTTCGCTCGTGAGGTACACCGACGCGCCGGCCGCTCGTGCGGTCCCGATGAACTCGTGACCGTTGCGCTCGGCGACGATCGGCACGAACAACTGTCCAGGCGTCGTTGTCCGCGAGTCGAACGACGCGCCGTCGAACTCGACGTCGGGACCGATCAACCTTCCGCCGATCCCCGCAGCGGCCTCGGATGCTCGAATCCTCACAGGCGCCGACGGTACCGTGGGTCGATGGCCGACGAACCGCATGGTCGCATCCACCTCGTCGTCCTGTTCGGGGGCGAGTCGGCCGAACACGACGTGTCGTGCACCACCGCCGCCCACGTGCTGCGCGCCGCCGACCCGTCTCGCTATCGCATCACCCCGATCGGCATCTCCACCGACGGCCAGTGGGCGCTCGCCGAGCAGGCCGCGGCGGCTCTCGCCGCCGGACCCGGTGCGATTCCGGGCCGCCTCGACCCGTCCGGAACGTCGGTGTCGCCGACGCCGATGCTCGCGGAGGCCGCTACCTCCGAGGAGGTCACCGTGGTGCTCCCACTCCTGCACGGACCGCTCGGCGAGGACGGCACGGTGCAGGGCATGTTGGAGCTGGCGAACGTGCCGTACGTCGGCAGCGGCGTGTTGGGCTCGGCGGTCGCCATGGACAAGGCAATGGCGAAGCAGGTACTCACCGCCGCGGGCATTGCTCAGGCTCGATACCGATCCTTTGCCGAGCACGAGATCACACCGGGCCTTCCGGCGCGTCTCGTCGACGAACTCGGGCTGGCGCTGTTCGTGAAGCCGGCCAACATGGGGTCGTCGGTCGGTGTGTCGAAGGCGACGTCGGTCGAGTCGTTGCGCGACGCGATCGATCACGCGTTGACGTACGACGAGATGATCGTCGTCGAGGAGGCGATCGTCGGCCGCGAGATCGAGGTGGCCGTACTCGGCAACACCGATCCCGAGGCGTCGGTGCCCGGCGAGATCGTGCCGGGCGAGGAGTTCTACAGCTACGAGGACAAGTACGTCACCGACGGTGCGCAGTTGCTGATCCCCGCACCCCTCTCCAACGCGGCGGCCGACGAAGTTCGTCGACTGGCGATCGCCACGTTTCGCGCCCTTCGATGCGACGGCCTCGCACGCGTCGACTTCTTCTACGAGATGGACGACGACGGAAATGGCCGCGGGTTCCTGTGCAACGAGGTCAACACGATGCCCGGCTTCACCCCGATCTCGATGTACCCGAAGCTGTGGATCCACTCCGGTGTCAGCTACAGCGAACTGATCGACCGGCTCGTCGATCTCGCGCTCGAGCGTCAGGGACGCCGCCGGCGCAACACGAAGCACTGAACGGCCGTCAGCATCCACGGTGTCAAGGCATCCACGGTGTCGCGGTGTCAGGGGCGTCAGGGCGACAGGGCGGCGCGTAGGAAGGCCCGTAACTCGTCTCGCAACCGGCGCAGGCCGACCGCATCGGGCCGCCATCCCACCGCGATCAGCGCCTGGGGCTCGGTCGCGATGCCGGTCAGCGTCGCATAGCCGAGCGCCGCGATCAGACCCGGATCACCACGGCGCAGCCGACCTGCGTCCATCTCGGCGCCCAGGTACCCGACGGCGCGATCGACGAGTGGCTGCAGCCGAACGCGGATCCGAGCGGCCTGCTCGCCGTCGAGTCGGCTCACTTCACGCACGAGTCCGAGCAGAGCCGATCGCCTGACCGCCGGTCGGAACACCGCTCGCACAACGGCATCGATGCGATCGAGTGGATCGTCGGGCGCTGCCCGCAACGCGGCGTCGATCACGACGACGAGTTCGGTGGCGGCGAGCGCCAGGACTTCGTCGACCAGCACATCCTTCGATTCGAACCAGTACAACACCGTCTGTTTGCGGACACCGACGGTGCGGGCGATCTCGTCGAGCGATACGGCGTCGACACCGCGCGACCCGAACAAGTCGAGCGATGTCTCGAGGATTCGGTCCCGCGTACTCATCTCTCTACCAATTGGTAGAGGATCGTGCTAGAACTGTCAACCGTGATCGCCGAGCAACTCGCGGGCAAGAGGATCGCCATCACGGGCGCGACCGGCTTCGTCGGTACGGCTCTCGTGGAACGACTGCTGCGCTGCGTGCCCGGATGCGAACTCGTCCTGCTCGTCCGCAACGGTCAACGCACGCCCGCTGCCAAGCGCACCGAGCGCGAGATCTTCAAGAACGACGCCTTCGACCGCCTGCGAGCAACACATGGCGACGAGTTCTCGTCGGTCACCACGCGCGTGACCACGATCGCCGGCGACGTCACCCGCGACGGCCTCGGCTTGAACGACGCCGATCGGGCCATCTTCGCGTCATGCGACATCGTCATCCACTCCGCCGCTGCGGTGTCGTTCGACTCGCCGCTCGACTCGGCGGTCGAGATCAACCTGCTCGGTCCGTCGCGCATCGCCGACCTCCTCAACGAGATCGGGATCACCCCTCATCTGGTCGCAGTCTCCACCTGTTACGTGGCCGGCAACCGGCGCGGCAACGCTCCGGAGAAGCTCGTCAGCGACGGCCCGTTCGACATCGGCATCGACTGGCGCAGCGAGGTCGCGGCGAGTCGCCGCCTCCGCTCGGACGCCGATGCGGCGAGCCGGTCCA
>JBGTEH010000544.1:0-3848 GCA_041747915.1 Ilumatobacteraceae bacterium | reverse complement strand
TCCTGCGACGACACGTCGGGGTGCTTGCGCACGTAGTTGATCACCGATGTCTTCAACCCGCTGAACGAGAAGTCGTAGCCGTCGCCCATCATCGCCCGCGGGAACCTGATCGACTCCGGATCGCCGTCGAGAGCGGCCGCGTCGATCGCCGGGCCACCCGGATATCCGAGGCCGAGGAAACGCGCCACCTTGTCGAACGCCTCGCCTGCCGCGTCATCGATCGTCTGGCCGACGAGCCGATATCGACCGTGTCCCTGCATCTCCACGAGCATCGTGTGGCCGCCCGACACGAGCATCACGAGCAGCGGAAACTCCAGTGTCGGATCCTCGAGCGATGCTGCGTACAGGTGCGCCTCCATGTGGTTCACTCCGACGAACGGCACGTCCCACGCCATCGCCAGCGCCTTGGCCGCGGAGACACCGACCAGGAGCGCGCCGATGAGGCCGGGACCGATCGTGCACGCCACAGCATCGATGCGCTCGTCGTCGACGCCTGCCTCCACGATCGTGCGAGCGATCACCGGGTTGAGGAGGTCGAGGTGCGCCCGCGAGGCGATCTCGGGCACGACACCACCGAAATCGCTGTGCAGATCGACCTGCGTGGACACGACATTCGAGACCACGTCGTGTCCGCCGAGCACCAACGCAGCAGCGGTCTCGTCGCAGCTCGTCTCGATGCCGAGCACCAGTGTCGATTCGTCGACCACCGCAGTGGCGAGCGGCGCCGCCCGGAACGACGCGCTCACTTCGCCATCCGCGCACGGATCGAGGCGAGCAGCGTGGCGTACTCGGCGCCCTGGATGTCGTTGCACCACATCACGATGGCATCCTCGGTGTTCTCGTAGTAGCGCGTACGCACGCCGGCGGGAGCAAATCCGAAACGCCGATACAACTCCTGTGCGCCGGTGCTCGACACGCGCACCTCGAGCGTCCAGGCGGAGCAGCCGTGACGGATCGCTTCGTCCGCGAGAGCGATCAGCAGCGCTGTTGCGACACCGCACCGTTGATGCTCGGACGCGACGGCGACATTGGTCACGTGGCCCTCGCCGGCGGCGAACCAGAGTCCGGCATAGCCGACCACACGGTCCCGACGACCCTCCGGAGGGTGGCGGCGCGCCACGAGATATCGACGCGAACCGGTACGCACCTGCGCGATCTCGCTCTCGAACACGCCATGCGACCACGGACGTGGATAGCTCGCCGACTCGATCGTCATCACGCCGTGCCGCAGATCGCGACGACGCATCGGCTCGATCGTCAACTCGCCGATCGTCGTGGCGTCGTCGTCGCGCCGCAGGAGCCGTTCGATGACGCTCATCGTCCTGCCCTGATCGACCAGTTGATCTGCGCATCGGGCGCTCGCAGGTAGATCGGTTCGATCTCCCACGGGTTGACCCAGTCCTCGCGCAACGCGCGGGCGTGCGCCAGTAGTACGAGGGGGGCCGCCGACGGATGCGCATCGCCGCCGATCTCGCAGCGGTACCCGTCGAGGATGTCATCGCGGTATCGCAACGCACCGTCGCCCACGCACAACACGTCCTGGCTGCGAGCGAGCAGATCGGCGACGAGGTCGTTGACGGGCCCGACCGTCGGTGCAGCGACCTGCTGAACGCCTCCCGGTACCTGGCGGTACATCGCGTAGAACACCTCGGCCTTGCGTGCGTCGATGATCGGCACGACCACGCGATCGGCGTGGCGACACGGGAACGCCAAGAGATCGAGCGAGGAGATCCCGATCATCGGGATCCGCAGCGCCTGCGCGATCGCCTTGGCCGCAGCGAGACCGACACGCATCCCCGTGAACAGGCCCGGCCCCACGTCGACGGCGACCACGCTGATCTCGTCGAGCTCGATGTCGGCCTGCCTCAGCGTGAACTCGATCGCCGGGACGAGCGTCTCGACATGGCGACGACCCTTGGTCACCTCGAACAGTCCAATGACGCCTTCGTGCCCGCCGACGGCGACGCTCACCCGCTCGGTCGCCGTCTCGATGCCCAGAATCAGCATGCGAACGCCTCGCACGCTTCCACCAGACGGCTCCATCGAGCGGCCCACGACGGCCCGACGGCGGAGATCTCGATGACACGAACCGTCGGCGCTGTCTCCACGTCGGAGTCGGCGTCGGTGGCCGCGCCAGCGGCGCTGTCGTCGAGGTCGACGTCGACGTGGAGGTGGACGGACAGGTGATCGCCGAACAACGCGTCGACGACGTCGCCCCCTTCCACCAGCCCGATGCCGTCGGCGTCGGCCAGTTCCTCGAGCGCAAGATCGGCGACCTCGGTGGTTCGTGCGAGGCGGTATAGATCGGCGTGATGGCGCGCCTCGGCACCGTGGCTGCCAGGTGGCACGTCGTAGCTGTGAACCAGCGTGAACGTCGGCGACGTGATCGGCTCCGTGACGCCGAGGGCCGAGCCGAATCCCTGGGCGAATGCCGTCTTGCCGGCACCCATCTCGCCCGAGAGCACGACCAGGTCGCCGCCGCGCGCCAGCAACGCCAATGCGGTCGCGACCGCATGGGTCTCGACGAGCGAGTGCACCCGGAGTTCCAACATGTCAGCGTTCCACCATCCGTCGATGCTACGGCGCACTGCGGCGCGGCACGCGGGTCGAGATCGCGCACACGATCTCGTAGCCGATCGTCCCGAGGCGATCGGCCCACTCCTCGGCGCGAATCCGTTGGGGGCCGTCGTTGCCCACCTGTTCACCGATCAGCACCACCTCGTCGCCCACGGCGACGGAATCGCCCGGACCGCAATCGACCATCAGTTGGTCCATCGTGACCACTCCGACGATGGGCCGACGACGACCTCCGATGAGGACCGCGCCGCCGGTCTCCGACAATCGACGCGGCACCCCATCGGCGTACCCGATCGGAACGGTCGCCACGACGGTGTCGCGGCTGAACTGATGACGCAGACCGTACGACGCCCGAGACCCCGCGCTCACGGACTTGACGAACGAAACTCGGGCTCGTAACGACAGTGCCGGCTGCAGGTCACCGCACAGGTGGTCGACGCCGTGGCCCGGCGAGATTCCGTACAACGCGATGCCGGCGCGTATGAAGGCGCGGCGAGCGTCAGGATGAGCCAGCGCGCCAGCGGAGTTCGCAACGTGCACATCGACATCTCCGCTCAGCGCGACCTCCGACACGACGTCATCGAGTCGGCGCACCTGAAGAGTCGTGAACTCGTCGTCGACCTCGTCCGCAACGGCGAGGTGAGTGAAGACACCGGCCAAGTGCAGGGAGGGAGCGTGGGCTCGTATGCGGTCGACGAGAGCGCCGACCCTGTCGGGACGGGCGCCGACGCGTTGCATCCCGGTGTCGACTTTGAGGTGCACTCCCACATGCGAACGACCTGCATCTCGTGCGGCACCGGCGAGCGCGTCGATGAAGTCGTCGGTGTACACGGTTGCGGTGAGGTCGTTGGCGACCATGACGTCGACCGAAGCGACCGGCTGCTCACTGAGTACCAGGATCGGCGCTCCGATTCCGGCCCGACGAAGTTCGACAGCTTCCTGGACGAGTGCGACGCACAGCCCGGCTGCGCCCGCCTCGAGAGCTGCCCGAGCCGTGTCGACTGCTCCGTGCCCGTATCCTTTGGCCTTGACGACCGCCCACACATCGCTCGGTGCGACCAGGTCTCGCAGCACTCTCACGTTGTGGCGGATCGCATCGAGATCGACATCGACCCAGGCCCAGCGATCCGTCATCACGCCGTCAGCAGCCGTCACCATGCCGACAACACCTGTGGGATCAACTCGACGACATCACCGGCCAGGAGGCCGCATGCGGGCCCGAGCAGCGCGGCCTCGGCGTGGACCCACGCTGCGCAGGCCGCCGCGCGCTC
>JBGTEH010000543.1:0-28272 GCA_041747915.1 Ilumatobacteraceae bacterium | reverse complement strand
CAACCCGCAGGACTATCGCAAGGACCGCCGGATGTTCCGCAAGGATCCGGTCGACGACGGCGTGATGCTGTTCAGCACGGCACGCCTGTTCGCTCACCAGTCCGTCGGGCGGTAGTCCTTCAGGAACTGGCCCCACACGTGACGGCCGCTGTTGGCGCCGTCGATGATCGGATCGACGATGCGCGCAGCACCGTCGACGATGTCGAGGGGCGGATGAAATCGGTGCTCGGCCGCCTTCTGTTCCGCGATCGACAGTGGATCCTCGTCGCTGACCCAACCGGTGTCGACGCTGTTCATGTTGATGCCCGAGGTGTGGAAGTCGGTCGCCGACGTCCTCGTCATCATGTTGAGCGCCGCCTTGGCCATGTTCGTGTGCGGGTGGCGGGTGGTCTTGCAGAGTCGGTAGAACTGCCCCTCGACGGCCGACACATTCACGACGTGCTTGTGGTCGCCCGGGGTGGCCGACATCAACGGCTTGAGCCGCGCATTGATCACGAACGGCGCCACCGCATTGACCAGCTGCGTCTCGATCAGCTCGACCGACGACACCTCGTGCAACAACAGGCGCCACGAATTGCGCTCTCGTAGATCGACCTGTTGGAGGTCCTGATCGAGCCGCCCAGCCGGGAACAGGTCGGCCTGAGCGACCAACTCCTCGGCAAGCAACGGGATCTGTGACATCGTGGCCGAGCCGGCGAGCGGTCGCAACGCGCCCGCCGCCGCGATCTCGGACCCGGGCAACAGGTGCGGGCCACGCAGTCCTTCGTACTCTCCCACGAGAGCAAGAATCGACGGCTCGAGTTCATCGATCGCCGCGGTCTCCGCCTCCATCATGTGGCGGTAGAAGTCGGGCGGTCGGCGAACCGTCTGGCAAGCGTTGTTGATGATGAAATCGAGCCGCTCTCGTGTCGCCAGTACGTGCTGGCAGAACGCTTCGACGCTCGGCGTGTGGCGCAGGTCGAGCCCGAACACCTCCAGCCGGTCGCCCCACTGCCCAAAGTCGGGCTCAGCTGCGTAGCGCGCCGCTGCATCACGGGGAAACCGCGTCGCCACGATCAGAGAGGCGCCGCTGCGCAGCAACTTGATCCCGGCCTGGTAGCCGATCTTGACGCGCCCGCCGGTGAGCAAGGCGACGGTGCCACCGAGGTCGGCGAGTTCGGCCCGCTTGTCCCAGTTGAACTCGGCACACTCGGCGCAGAGTTGGTCGTAGAAGTGGTGCACCTCGTGGTACTTGCGTTTGCAGACGTAGCAGTGTTGCGGCTCGGCGGTGTCGCGATGCTCAGAATCACCGATGTCGTGCTGCACGAAGCCGTCGGGCGGATACACGTTCGGCGTGGTGAACACCGACTGCTCGCGCAGCATGCGGATTCCGGTGCCTGCGAGTACCGCTTCGTCGCGCTCCACCTTGGCCGAGCGGCGCTGGCGCTTGAGCGCCTTGGTACGCAGGCGTCGCTCTTCCGGGTCGGCGCAGAACACGTCACCCGCGGCGTTGAGGAGGTCGATCTTCTCCTCGGCCGACAGCAACGTCAGGAGGTCGCGCGACCCAGCGATACGAGCCAGCACCTCACTCGCGGCCAGGATCTCGTCGCGTCCCGGACGCTGACCGTCAGGCACTGGTGATGTCCAACGGCGGCCGGTCGCCGAAGTTGATGCCGAGATCGCGCGCCGTCCGCATCGTGTCTCCATCGAGCGGCACGGTTTTGAGCTGCGCTGTCGCCTCGGCGAGCGGAACGTAGACGACATCGGGCGGCTGCAGCCCGACCATGATCCCGTTCTCGCCCTCGTCGAGCGCCCGCACTGCGGCTGCACCGAATCGAAGCCCGAGGAGCCGATCGAGCGCAGTGGGCGATCCGCCGCGCAAAAGGTGCCCGAGTACCACCGTGCGCGTCTCCTTGCCGGTCGTCTCGGCGATCGCGTGGGCGACCTTGGCGCCGACGCCGCCGAGCTGAACCGCCTGGCCGACAGCTTGGCCGATGATCGTCGCCTGCCCGTCGACGGGGCAGGCGCCCTCGGCCACGACCACGACCGTGAAGCGGGCGCCGTTGCGGTCGCGCTGCAGGATCGTCTCGGCGAGGGGCTGGATCTCGTAGGGGATCTCCGGGATCAAGATGCAGTGGGCGCCACCGGCCATGCCGGCGTGCAGTGCAATCCAGCCGGCGTCGCGGCCCATCACCTCCACCACCATCACCCGACCGTGCGACGTTGCCGTGGTGAAGAGCCGGTCGATGCATTCCGTGGCGAAGTCCACTGCCGTGTCGAACCCGAACGTCGCAGTCGTCTTGTCGAGGTCGTTGTCGATCGTCTTGGGCACCCCGACGATGCGAAGGCCGGCCTGGTGGAGGTGGTGTCCGATCTTGAGCGAACCGTCGCCGCCGACGGTGATCAACGCGTCGATGCCGGCGTCGTCGAAGCGTTGGATCAGTTCCTCGGTTCGATCGACCTCGGTGTAGCTGCCATCTGGCTGGAGCACCGGGAAGTGGACCGGATTGCCACGGTTGGTCGACCCGAGAATCGTGCCGCCTGTGTGTTGGATTCCACGCACGGATTGGCGGTCGAGATGCATCAACCCGCCGTGGGGATACTCATCGGGATGCAGCAGACCGTTGAAGCCGTCGCGGATCCCGACGATCTGCCAGCCCCGGTTGCGGGCGGCCAACGTGGCCGATCGGATCACGGCGTTGAGGCCAGGGGCATCGCCGCCGCCGGTGCTGATCGCGATGCGCGAAATGTCATTCACGAGACACCAGGGTAGGCGACGCAGGTGCTGTCACGATCCGAGCGCCGATGGCGTCGCTGACCGTTCACTTTCGAGGTCGCCGCGGTGATGTGGTGAGATGCCGTGATGGAGCGCATCACACCCACGGTCGATCTCAGCGGACAGGTCGCGCTCGTGACCGGAGCGTCGTCGGGCCTCGGCCGCAGATTCGCGTCGCTGCTGGCAGCCAACGGCGCCCTCGTCGTCGCGACCGCTCGCCGCTCCGATCGCTTGGACGATCTCGCCGAGGAGATCGCCTCCGCCGGCGGAACCTGCGTTCCCGTGCCGCTCGACGTCACCGACGCCGAGCAGATCGAGTCTGTCGTCGCCACGGCCGAGGAGTTCGCCGGACCCGTCCAGATCCTGGTCAACAACGCCGGCATCCCCGACGCCCAGTACGCCACGAAGATGCCGCTGGAGCTGATCGACCAAGTGCTCGACACCAACCTGCGCGCACCGTTCCTGCTGTCGTGCGAGGTCGCCCGCCGGCTCATCCAGCGCGAGCTACCCGGCCGCATCGTCAACATCTCCTCGATCGGCGGGTTCCACTACGGAGGGGGCGGAGCGGCGCTCTACTCGATCAGCAAGGCGGGGGTGAACCGCCTCACGGAGGCCCTCGCTGTGGAGTGGTCGCGCTTCGGCATCAACGTCAACGCCATCGCACCCGGCCTGTTCGCGTCGGAGATGTCCGATGGAATGATCGAGCGCCTGGGAGATCTCACGCGAGCGTTCCCGAGGCGGCGGATCGGTCAGCCCGACAACCTCGACAGCACGCTGCTGTATCTGGTGTCGCCGGCGTCGGAGATGGTGACCGGAACGATCGTCAAGGTCGACGACGGGCAAGGCCCGCGCTGATCGTCGACGTCAGGCGTTCGGCGTGATCAGCGCCTTGTCGCCGGTGGCCATCTTGGCGTAGCGACGAACGTGCTCAGGATCAACGGCGTCGGCCAACGACAGCCGGACGCCGTAGCTACTCGCGAACGTGGTGGTGATCTCGTCGGCCACCCGCTGGCGCAGGCGCGCGGCACCGTCCTGGCCGATCTTGGCCAGGAACGGTGTCAGGAGCCACCCAGCGATGCCCCACGACATGCCGAAATCGCGCCGCAGCGTGGTCGGACCGCGGTCGAGACCTCCGTAGACGTACACCTGCTTGTGGGTGTCGGAGCCGTACCGGCTGAACTCGCCGGCCTTCTCGCCCGCCACCTTCTCCATGCGCGACAGCAAGGTACTGGCGAGATCGCCGCCACCGATCGCGTCGAAGGCGATGGTCGCACCGGTCTCGCGCAGGGCGTCGGTCAGATCGTCGATGAACGTTGCGCCGCTCGAGTCGACGACGTGCGACGCGCCTTGGCTGCGCAGCAGCTCGACGTGTTCGGGGTGCCGCACGAGGTTGAGGAGACCCACACCGTCGTCGACGCAGATGCGGTTGAGCATCAGTCCCAGATTCGAGGCGCCGACCGTGTGCACGAGCGCCGTGTGCCCCTCGGAGCGCATGGTTTCGACCATCCCGAGAGCGGTCAGCGGATTGACGAACGCCGCCGCCGCATCGGCCGGATCGGTGCCCTCGGCCATTGCCAGACACTGAGCTGCGTGCAGCGTGCGGTACTGCGCATAGGCATTCCCCGAGAGGAAACCGACGACGCGTCCGAGAAGCGCCTGCGCCTCTGGCGATACCCCCGCCGCGACCACCACCCCTCCTCCCTCGTTGCCCACGGGCATCGGCCGGTCGAGGCGAGCGGCTTGGGAGGCGAGCAGTGGCGACGACACGGGGACGGCGACCGACGGATGCATTCCGTCGCCTCCGGCGAGAGCCGAATGGACGTCGCCCGCGGCGAAGAGCATTCCGAGATCCGACGGGTTGATCGGCGCGGCCTCGACCCTCACGACGACCTGATCATCTCGAGGCACGGGGATGTCGCACTCCCCGACGGCGAGGGTCACGATGCCGTCGGCGCCGAGCGTCGAGGTCAGCTCGAGTCCACGTTCGGGTACAGCGGATGAGGTCATCATCCCAGATGACCACACATTGCGCGCGGCGCACGATCCGGAGCACCTCCTCAGCAACATGGATCACCCGGTGCGATCGCGCGCACGCTGTAGCATCCTGTCCTCGGACAGCGGCCATCGCCGTTCGACACCACTACTCGAGGAGAAATCATCATGTTGCTCGCCGCTGAATTCGGCACCGGTCAGGTCTTCTGGTCGATGCTGTGGTTCTTCCTGTTCTTCATCTGGATCATCATCCTGTTCCAGGTCTTCGGCGACATCTTCCGCAGCGGCGACCTGAGTGGTTGGGGAAAGGCCCTGTGGTCGATCTTCATCATCGCGGTTCCGTATCTGGGCGTCTTCGTCTACCTGATCGCCCGCGGCGGCAAGATGCAGGAGCACGCAGTGTCCGACGCGAAGGCGATGGACCAGGCCCAGCGCGCATACATCCAGCAGGCGGCCGGCACCGGCACCAGCGACGCCGACCAGCTCGACAAGCTCGCCTCGCTGCACAACGCCGGCAAGCTCGACGACGCCGAGTACGCCGCCGCGAAGGCCAAGGTTCTCAGCGCCTGACAGACTGACATCGTTCGCTACGAACCGAGCGCGGGCCTCGACCTCCGGGTCGGGGCCCGTTGCGCGTCTCGTTCACATCCCTCACCCTGTTCGGACGATGCGCGCGCAAGATCGTTCGGACGAGCATGATGTGCATCGACCGCCATGGTCACCGAACACAATGGTCATGCGACGCACACCGCGTCGAGACGAGAGGACGAGCACGTGGACGACACAACGACCGATGACGCAACCGTCTCGACGGCGCCGATCGACGAGGCCGGCCCGGGCAGGGCCCACGCCGTCGTCGTTCCGATCCTGATCGTGTTGGCGGCGATCATCCTGCTCGTCACTGCGGTGAACGTGTGGGTGGATCGCGCTGCGCTGAACACCGACAACTGGGTCGACGCCTCCGACGAATTGCTCGCCGAACCGCTGGTCCGTGAGGCGATTGCGGTGTACGTCGTCGACCAGCTCTACACCAACGTCGATGTGGCAGCGGAACTCACCGACGCTCTGCCCGGCGACTTCTCCCGGCTCTCGTCGGTGCTCGCCACGGCGCTCCGCAACCCCGCCACCGACGCAGTCGATCGGCTGCTGTCGACCGACCAGGTCGCCGAAGTCTGGTCGAACGCCAACCGGGTTGCCCACGAGACGATCGTCAGGATCCTCGAAGACGACGCGCGCGTCGAGGCCCTCTCGACCGCCGACGGCGTGGTCACGCTCGACGTTCGACAGGTCGTCGTGCAGCTCGCGAACACCATCGGTCTGCCGAGCTCACTGATCGACAGGATTCCCGAGGATGCGGGCCAGATCACCATCATCGAATCGTCGAAGCTCGAGGATCTCCAATCGGCCGTCACGTTCGTCCAGTGGGCATCGTGGCTGTTGTTCATCCTGGTGGTGGCGCTGTACGCCGCGGCGATCTACCTGGCCGACGGATGGCGGCGTGTCGCGACCCGAGGCGTGGGAGTGTCGATCCTGATCGTCGGGCTGCTCGTTCTCGCCGGGCTTCGGTTCGGCGGTGACATCCTGCTCGACAGCGTGGTCGAGAAGGAGTCCAACCGCGGCGTCGCCGAAGCCGTCTGGCAGATCGGTTCGGAACTGCTGAAGGACCTCGGCCGCCACATCGCGGCGATCGGCGCGCTCATCGTGATCGGCGCGTTCCTTGCCGGTCCGACGCGAATCGCGTCGACCATTCGCCGATTCATCGCCCCCGCGTTCGTCGGCGGCAGCGGAGCCCGCTGGGCGGTCGGCGCCGCGGTTTTCCTGGTGGTGGTGCTGTGGGCACCGTTGCCCGCCCTGTCGAACTGGATCGGCATTCTCGTGTTCGCCGCGATTCTCGCGGCGTGCATCGAAGGCCTCCGGCGGTTGTGCCTGGCCGACATCGCCCACCGCGAGGCCACCGTTGTGGTCGCCACCGACGACGAGGTCGTATCGGCGTCGAGCTGATCGCCCGGCGAGAGCGCCCGGCCGTAGGCTCGATATCGTCATGGCACCCAAAGGCCCGCTCCCGCTTCCCACGTCGAGCCGCAAGCTCGTACGAGGAGCCGTGATGCTGGCCGTGGCGGCGTTGCAGGACGAGCGGGTCAGAGCACAACTCGCGAAGGCACCGACCGCAGCACGGTCATGGGCCGACGAGCGACGTTCCGGCGAGCGTCAGTCGACGCAGCGCCTCGGGCGTCTCGACCCCACACAGCGATTCGGCCAGAAGGGCATCGAGCGGCGGCTCGCCGCGATCCAGCGCAACGCCAACGTGGTGTTCCCCGATCGTGGCGATCCGACCGGAGCGGCCATCCATCGCGCAATCGATGAACTGGCCCAGGCAACCGCAATCTCCGAGACGATGCCACTCAACGAACGCCGACGTGCGCGCACGCGGATCACCTCCGAAATCAGCCGACTCGAGATCGCGCTGGTCGACGCTGTCCTTCCGGCCGAACGCTGAACCGATCGAGCCCGGTCAGAACGGGCGGTCGTTGGTCCGCTTCTTCGGCGGCGCCTTGAACGGCGCCTCGATCAGCATCTCGAACTGAGCGTCGTCGGGCTGCTTGGGGTCGTTCAGGTTCTGCAGATACTTCTTGATCGCCGCACGCGCCGGGGGCACGTGGGCGCCCTTGAGCCCGACCGACCGGCTCATGGCGTCCTTGGCCTTGGCGACCCGATCCTTGCGGGTCGCCTTCTCGTCGTCGGAGTAGACCTTCTGCACCTTGTTGGTGCGTGCCTTCTCCGCGGCGATACGGCGGGCTTCTGCTTCTTGGAGCGGCGTGAGTTTGGCCTGCGCAGCCATGTTCGTGATCCTTTGTCTCGGGAGGCCACGCAGGGTAACCCCAACTGCCCCGAATGAAGCGCACCGACGCCTGATGGCTAGCGTCTCGGCAGGCACCCGTTCGTCCTTCCAGACAGGAGCGCAAAATGCGCGAAGCAGTTTTCGTTTCCTACGCCCGCACCGGCCTCGCCAAGGCGGGCCGCGGCGGTTTCAACATCACGCCGGCCATGACGATGGCTGCGCACGCCATCAGCAGCGCCGTTGCCAAGTCGGGTGTCGAGCCCGAAGCGGTCGAGGACGTGGCACTCGGCAACGGCGCCCACGGCGCAGGCAACCTCGGTCGTCTCGCCGGCCTGCTCGCGGGGCTCCCGGTCACCACCGGTGGCAACACGATCCAGCGCCACTGCTCGTCGGGGCTCAATTCGATCGCCGTCGCCGCCAACCACATCAAGCTCGACGGTGCCGAGTGCGTCGTGGCGGGCGGGGTCGAGTCGATCTCGATCCCGAGCGCCGGGATGGGCGGCGCTGTCAACATGGACCCGAAGCTGCAGGAGATGTATCCGGCGGTCTACATGGCGATGATCGAAACGGCCGACATCGTGGCCCAGCGGTACAACGTGTCTCGCGAGTCGCAGGACGAGTACTCGTTCACCTCGCAGATGCGCATGGCCGCCGCCCAGGAGAACGGCCTGTTCGAGGACGAGATCGTGCCCATGGCCACGAAGATGAAACTCGTCGATCGCGAGACGAAGGAGGAGTCGATCGTCGACTACACCGTCGACGGTGACGAGTGCAACCGTCCGACCACCACCCTCGAAGGTCTGGCCCAGCTCGCACCCGTTCGCGGTGAGGGCAACTTCGTCACGGCGGGCAATGCCAGCCAACTCTCCGACGGCGCGGCCGCTGTGGTGCTGATGTCCGACGAGGAAGCCTCCCGCCGTGACATCGAGCCAATGGGCGCATTCAAGGGCTGGGCTGTGGCCGGCTGCGAGCCCGACGAGATGGGTCTCGGCCCGATCTATGCGGTGCCCAAGTTGCTCGCCCGCCACGGTCTGACCGTCGACGACATCGACCTGTGGGAGCTCAACGAAGCGTTCGCGAGCCAGTGTCTGTACTCGCGTGACACGCTCGGGATCGACCCCGAGAAGTACAACGTCAACGGCGGCTCGATCGCCATCGGCCACCCGTTCGGGATGACCGGCACGCGCTGCGCCGGCCACATCCTTCAAGAAGGCAAGCGACGCGGAGCGCAGTGGGGCGTCGTCACGATGTGCATCGGCGGCGGCCAAGGCGCAGCGGGTCTCATCGAGATCTACTGAGCCGAGTCACGGAACCGGGTCACAGATCGGGGGGTCTGATGGAATCGGGAACGAACCAGGGCGGCGCGTTCGTCGCACCGGGGCCGGGCGAGTGGTCGCTCGACCGATCACATTTTCCTGGCGGGACGACGCCGATCGTCGCCGAACTGATCACTGTCGGCAGCCGTGAGGGGTTCACTCGCGTGTTCGCCGAGGTCGGTGTGCCCGCCGTGTGCCTCGATCAGTAGTTCGTGCACGGCTTCATGTACACCCGACTCCGACCGCTCATTGGTGCCGACAAGCCTCCTCGCAAGCCACCACCGGCACCGTTGCTGTGGGCCGTGTCGCGGCTACACCCGGCGTTCCGGGCCCGCAACAAGCAGGCGGTGAAGACTCTCGCCGAGCGCCCGTGGAACGACGTCGTCCGACGATGGAACGACGAGATCCGACCCGAGGTGTGCGCCAAGAACGAGTCGTTGAAGAGCGTCGACCTTGCCGCCCTCGATGACCACCACCTCCAGCAACACCTCACAGACCTGCTCGATCACGTGTTGGCCACCTACGAGCTCCACTTCTGGCTCCACGGACACGACCTCGGCCCTGTCGCTCGGTACCTCCACCGCTCGATCGCCTTCGGGCTCGAACCGACAGCGGCGATCGGCGCTCTCGCTGGCGCGTCGCCGTCAACGGCGAAGCCGGCGGAGACCCTCTGCCGTCTGCGTACTTTGATCGAGGGCACCGGCGCCAGCGACCTCGCTGCTGTGCGCGACGTGTCCGACGAGGCCGCCACGCTGCTCGACGGCTATTTCGACGAGCGGGGGTCGGTTCTCACGACCGGGTACGACATCACCAACCTTACGCTCGGCGAACTTCCCGACCTGGTCTTCGACACCATCGCATCGGCCACACAACCGCCGACTCACGACGCCGGCGCGATCGCCGCCGCGCTCCGCGCCGACGTGCCGGCGGCCAACCGCGACGAGTTCGACATGCTGCTCGGCGACGCTCGCAACGTGATGGACATGAGAGACGACAACGGACCGCTCACCGCCGAGTTGCCGACCGGACTTCTCCGCCTGGCGCTGCTCGAAGCGGGAAGGCGTCTGGCCGACCGTGATCGCATCAGCGAGGTGGACCACGTGTTCGAACTCACCATCGACGAGGCCCGTCGTGTACTGGTCGAGGCCCAGCCAACCGCCGACGAACTGGTCGCTCGTGCGGCGACGCGAGCGAGCGAGAGCCTGCTCGTGCCGCCGGCCACGCTCGGAGACCCCGAACCCGCGCCAGCGCTGGATCCGCTTCCCGATGCGTTGGGCGAAGTGGTGGCCATGGTCCAAGTGGCGCTCACGTTCATGGGGATGGATGCGGCACCGAACGTCGACCCGCTCACCGGCACGGGTATCGGCGCGTGTAGCTATGTCGGGCGGGCGCGGGTGGCCGGTTCGGCCGACGAGGCTCTCGACCGGCTCGAGCCCGGAGACGTGCTGGTGGTCAGAGCGACATCACCGGCGTTCAACTCGGTCCTCGCCATCGCCGGAGCCGTCGTCACCGCCCACGGCGGAGCGTTGTCGCACGCTGCCGTGCTGGCGCGTGAACTCGGGATACCTGCGGTCATCGGAGCAGCCGGGGCGCTGACGATTCCCGACGGTTCCATCGTGGAAGTCGATCCCGTCGCTGGAACCGTGCGCGTCACCGATCGGGACGCTCCCTGAGATGCAGTTGACCCCGCACTACGGCGACGATCCGGTGATCGTGCTCGGCGGTGATCCCAGTCGCTTCTCGCCACGTTCGATCCCGTAGCGAGTCCTGCTCTGTACGTCGATCGGTCGCGCGATCTCTCGCCCCAGGAGATCGGCAGTCGGTTCGCCACCTCGACTACCACTCTCGGTCCGCCGGCCCCTCGACTGCGCGGTCAGCGCCGATGTGGCGTGGATGCTCGACGGGTTGTCGACGACCTTCGACACGTCGGGAGTTCTGACTCCGATTCAGAGGCCGTGCAACGCTGAGATGCGACCGCTCGCCTCCGCGGCGGCCAGCATCGCGTAGTCCGCTTCGTTCTGGTCGGCGTACAGTTCCGAGAAGTCGGCGATCGCCTGGTCGAAAGTGGAACTGCTACCGAGGTATGCCGCGATGGCAATTCGATCGCCGGACCGTGCGTGAGCGCGAGCCAGCGCCCGGCCGCACACCCGGGCATACAGAGCGAGGCCGTTCGGGTCCATCGACTCGACGATCGCCGACCCCTTCCAATCGCGCAGCTGACGGTAGAAGAAGTCACGGCTCACGCCATCGACGCCGTCGTGAGAGCCCCAACCGAGAAAGATGTCACTCGAGGCCTGCATGAGGTGCTGGCCGTTGACGACACGCTCACCGTTGGAGATGGTCTGTGGTGCACCGCTGAAGGCGCTCAGCACCGATGCCTGCGCCTCTTTGACCTGTAAGAAGAGTGGATCGGTGTCGTCACGACCGAGCAGCAGCACGATCCAGGCGCGGGTGCCCACGCTGCCGACGCCGACCACTTTGCGGGCCACATCGATGATCCGGAACCCCTCGAGCAGGCGCCTCCGGTCGCTTTGGAGCGTCTCGCGGTACTGCACGAACATCTCGTGGATCTCGGCGCGGATCCGCTCCGGCTCCTCCCCGGCGAACACATCGTCGATTCGTTCGATGAGTGGCGGATCGCTGATGATGCGGATCTGGCCGTCGACCGTGGTCGTGAACTTCGAGTACGCGTGGTGACTGTCGCGGGTACGCGCCTTGGCGATGTTCGCCTCGGCGCGCTTGCGCACCTTGGCGGTAGCGGAATTCTCCGTCGAGTTGAGCCACGCCTGCACGTCGAGCGAGGTGTACCACACGTCGAGATTGCTCATCGCCGAAAACGCGGCCATCGAGTTGCGATACTCCTGCGCAGCCGCCAGCACCGCTGGGCGGCGCTGCTTCTCGGTGAATCCGTTGTCGCGGCCGGCGATCGCCACGCTCGCGGCGAGTCGCTTGAGATCCCACTCGAACGGGCCCTGCTCGGTCTCGTCGAAGTCGTTGATGTCGAACACCATCCGCCGTTCGGGCGACCCGAAGACGCCGAAGTTCATGAGGTGCGTGTCGCCGCACAGCTGCACGTTGAGACCCGATCGGGGCGTGCCAGCCAGGTCGGAGGCCATCACGAGGGCGCCCCCGCGGAAGAACGTGAACGGCGACACGAGCATTCGTCCGTAGCGGATCGGGACGAGTTCGGGAACCCGTGTCTCTGCCTGACCCTCGAGCGTCGCCACCGGGTCGGGTCGGGTCGCGGGTACGGCGAATGCGGAGTGGCTCGACCGTGGCACTTCCTTGCGAGCGGCGCGCCCACGCGCCACGCGCTCGGCCACGCTCAGGTGCGGAACAACCGTGCGCGGTGTCGTCACTCGTCGATCACGGCGCGAGCCTAGATCAGGCAGCGAGAGTGCGACGAAGGGCTCCGTCGTAGACGTAACGCGCGAACTGCGGGCACGCGTCGAGCGCAGCGGAGAACTCCGACGGCGTCAGTACATACACACTGGCGTCGGTGAGCGCCACGACCGATGCGTTGCGCGGCTTGTTCGTCAACAGTGCGAGTTCTCCGACGACGCTGCCCGGGCCGACCACGACTCCATCGCCATCGGGTCCGACTTGGAACTCCCCGTCGATCACGACGAAGCATTCTCGGCCGACACCGTCCTTGCGCGTGATTTCATGGCCAGCCGCAAGCCGGATCGTCGTCGCCATGCGGTCGAGCGTCTCGAGTTCGTCACGGGGAATCGTCGAGGCCAAGTCGCTGGCGACGAGCGATGGGTGGAGTTGCGTCTTTTGGGCGAACATGGACCGGACAACGCCGATGTCACCACGCTCATTCCCATCTGTGACACAGATCACCAGCCCCATCGCGATCTTCGAATGCGATTCATCCGCCATCATCGACGGGAGGTCGCCGGCGGGAGGTGATCGGCCACGAGTTCGTCGAGGATGTCACAGAAGATCCCGTAGGGCCCGGCGCCGACCTGATCTCGCAGTTCGCGCTCGAAGCCGGCGATCCCGGTCGTCAACCGAGCGAGCACAGCGTCGCCCTGTGGTGTCCGTCGCACCACCGTCGCTCGCCGGTCGCCGGGGTCGGGTTCGACCACAACCAGGCCCAACGCCTGTAACTCCCTGATCCGTTGGCCGATCGCCTGTTTGGAAATCCAGCCTCTCGCCAGCGTCGCCGGGCGCGCGCCATCGCTCTCGATGAGTTGCAGGATCCGCCCGTGCGAACCGCGCAGAACAAAACCCATGTCGGCCAGTCGAGCGGTCAAGCTCTCGTCGATTCGGCGCTGAAGAGCGCTGACGCCTGCAACGACGTGAGGCATCGCTCGGGGCTTCTGTCGGATGTCCACCTTGACAGGATAGGTCAACTAGGTTTACTACTTTGACGATGGGGACATCGAGCATGAACGATCCTGCGGTCAACTGGATGGCCGTTCCGCTCGATCATCGCGTCGAGAACCTGACCACGGCTCGCCTCGAACGGCTGACGCGGTTCCGCAACGGCGGCACCGAGACGGTCGGGACCGTCGTGGCCAAGACGATCCGCCCGGCATCGGAGTCGCCGATGTTCGCGGCGATCCCTCCGGCCCACCATGCGCAGGTGCTCGAGGATCTGCACTGGCTCGACGAGCCCGACGTGTACCGGTCAGACCTCGGCGCGCAACTCCCCCACCCGATGCGAATGCCGACGATCCACGACATCGTCACCGACTCGCCCACGAGCATCACCATCGTGATGGAGGAGGTCGCCGATGTCACGCCGTGGGACCTCGCCCGCTACCAGCGGACCGCCGAGGCGCTCGGTGCGCTCGGTGGGCGTTGGTCGGGCGAGCAGTGTGCCGCTCAGTTCGGGCTGCATGGGCGCGAGATCGCGAGGATGTTCTTCGGCAAGATCATGAACCTCGACCTCCCGATCCAGGCGGCCGACGACTTCTGGAACGACCCGCAGGTTGCGGAGGCCGTCGACGACCACCATCGCCGCGATCTCCTGCGCATGGCCGACGCGATGCCGCGTCTGCTCGAGCGGATGAGCGTGGTTCCCGACGGCGTGTGCCACGGCGATGCCAGCCCCGACAACTTCCGTGAACCGGGCGATGACACGATCGTTGCGATCGACTGGAGCTACGGACACGTGGGTCCACTCGGGAGCGATCTCGGCCAGTTGCTCGTCGGCCGCTTCGAGACAGGTGCCGCCGATGCCGACGAGGTCGAATCGATCGCGGCGACCGTGATCGACGGGTACTGCAGCGGCCTCGATCGCTCCGGGTGCGAGGTCGACCGGACGCTCGTCGAGACGGCGTGGGCAGTGCACCTCGGAATCCGGTCGGTGTTCTCGGCCCTCGTGCTCGACCATCGACCCGATCTGACCTGCGACGAACGGCTCGCGCTGCTCATCCCGCGTGCCCGCGTTGCCCGCTACGGCATCGACATGGCGCTGCGGATCGACCGATCCTGATCGCTGTTAGGCTCTCTTCACATCCGGTGCCCGACACCCGCCGGTGATCGAGCCGACCGTGACGACAACCCTCGAACGAACCGACCACGATCGGCCCGGCCCCGACGACCGGCCGTCGACGAGGCGCGATCGGGTCGGCGTGGCCGTGCGACGGCGCTGGAGCACCGTTGCCGTCATCGTCGCGATCGCTGTCGCGACGCCCGTGGTCATGCTCGTGACCAGCGTCTTGACGCCGAGCAGGGATGTCTGGACACAGCAGTGGAACACCCGTCTGCCGGGCGAGATCCGCACCACCGCGCTCCTGCTGATCGGCGTCAGCATCGGCACAGCCGTGATCGGGACCGGGCTCGCGTGGCTCGTGTCGGCCCATCGGTTCCCGGGCTCGAAGCAGTTCGGGTGGATGCTCATTCTTCCTCTCGCCATGCCGAGCTACATCTTGGGCTTCCTGACGATCTCGTCGGCCGGTCGCACAGGCCCGGTGCAGGACTGGTGGCGCGACCGTTTCGGTGAGGATGCGTGGTTCCCACGTGTCGAGTCGCTCACCGGAGCGATCGTCACCTTCACGCTGGTGCTGTATCCCTACGTGTACCTGCTCGCCCGCGCCGCATTGCGCGACCAGGCAGGCACGGCCTTCCAAGCCGCGCGGACCCTCGGCGCGAGCCGCGCCGAGGCCAGCCGACGCGTGGTCCTGCCGCTGATCCGACCCGCCATCGCCGCCGGCGTGGCCGTGGTGATGATGGAGACGCTCACCGACTTCGCCACCGTGCAGTACTTCGGAGTCGACACCGTGTCGGTCGGCGTGTTCCGGATCTGGCGAGGAACGTACGACCGCAACGCGGCGAGCGAGATCGCCACGCTGATCGTCGTGTTCGCGCTGGTGGTGATCGGCCTCGAGCGGGTGGCGCGCGGGCGGGCTCGGTTCGCCGAGGCCGGCGGTGCGTCCGGCGGGATCGAACCGCTGCGCCTCACAGGGCGCAAGGCATGGGCCGCCACTGCCGTGTGCGCTGCAGTGGTACTGGCGGCATTCGTCGGTCCGGTGGTTCGCCTCACCGTGTGGGCGGTGCAGGAGCAGCGCAGCACCCGCGGCACGCCACAGCTCGATGAGTTCACCGAATACCTTCGCAACAGCCTGCAGCTCGTGGCGATCACCGTCACGATCTGCCTCGCGGTCGCTCTGGTGATGGCCAACGCCCAACGGTTCGGCCGCGAGCGGCTCACTCGCACAGCCACGCGGGTGACCGCGCTCGGCTACGCCGTACCCGGCCCGGTCGTCGCCATCGGGGTGATCCTCGCCGTGGTGGCTCTCGACGACGTGCTCGAGCGCGTCGGGCTCGGGGTGCCGGGCGCGGTGGCGACCGGATCGTTGGTGATTCTCGCCTATGCCTATGTCGTGCGATTCCTCGCTCCCGGGCTGGTGGCCGTCGAGGCAGGCATGACCCAGATCTCCTCGGAGATGACCGCCTCGTCGCGCACGCTCGGCGCGGGAACACTCGCCACCGCACGACGTGTTCACCTTCCGCTCGCCCGTTCGTCGTTGCTCGCCGCAGCGGTCCTCGTCGGAGTCGACGCGTTGAAGGAACTGCCCATCGTGCTGCTCCTGCGACCGTTCGGCTTCGATACCCTGCCGGTGTGGGTCTACAACCTGGCCTCGGAGTCACGCTTCCAACAGGCGGCGCTGCCCGCCGTCACGATCGTGCTCGTCGCTCTGCTTCCGGTTGCGGTGCTGGCGCGCCGTCTCGATCGGCCTGATCCATGACCGACATCGCCACGTCCGCGAACGCCGCGCTCGGCGACGCCGTCCCTGCGGGTGACGGGGTCGCACGGTCGTCGACTCCTGCGCTCGTCGTCGAGGCCGTCACGAAGCACTTCGGTGACATCGCCGCTGTCGCCGATGTGTCGTTCGACGTCGGCGGCGACGAGATCGTCGCGCTGGTCGGACCCAGCGGGTGCGGCAAGTCGACGTTGCTGCGAATGATCGCCGGCCTCATCCCGACCGAGTCGGGACGGGTCGTCCTGGGCGGCGAGACCGTCGACGACGGCCGCGTGTCGCTGCCCCCCGAACATCGTCATGTCGGCCTGGTGTTCCAGGAGCACGCGCTGTTCCCGCACCTTTCGGTCGGACGAAACGTGGGGTTCGGCGTTCGATCGTCGTCGGGCGAACGCGCCGACCGGGTCCGCACGATGCTGGAACTCGTCGGGTTGTCGGGTTACGGCGAGCGATACCCGCACGAGCTCTCCGGCGGAGAGCGTCAGCGGGTCGCTCTCGCCCGCGCACTCGCACCCGACCCGGCGTTGATGCTGCTCGACGAGCCGTTCGCCAGCCTTGACCCAAACCTGCGCGATCAAATTCGCACCGACGTCGTCAGCATTCTGCGTGAGACTGCGACGCCGGCGCTCTTCGTCACCCACGACCAGAGCGAAGCCCTTGCCGTCGGTGATCGGATCGCGGTCATGCGTGCGGGACGCGTTGTCCAACTCGACACGCCCGAGGCCGTCTTCCACCAGCCGAGCAATCGGTTCGTCGCCGCGTTCATGGGCGAGGCCGACTTCGTGACCGCGTCCGATGGTTTCGGCTCCAGCGATGGCGAGCCGGAGTCAGAGGTGGGCCTGGCGATGGTTCGCCCCGACGACATCGCGCTCACCGTCGACCCGAATGGCGACGCGACCGTCGTCCACTCCGAGTTCCGCGGGTCGAGTTGGTGCTACACGGTGCGACTCGCGTCGGGAACCACCGTGCGCGCCGTGCGGACCCACATCGCTCGCATCGAGGTCGGCACCACGGTCACCGTCGGCCTGGTCCCCGGCCACGACCCCGTCCCCATCCCGAACGACCCCATCCCGAACGACCCCATCCCGAACGACCCCATCCCGAACGCGTGAACAAATGGGGCGATGACCGCCCCATTTGTTCACGCGTTGCGCAGCTGGCGGATTCGGCCGGTCGAGCCCCACTCGGTGTCGGCGGTCAGGACCTCGGCATCGACTCGGTCACCGAGGGCCAGGCAGAGACGATCGGCCAGCGACAAGCCCTCTCCGCTGCGCCACCGGCGCGCCGCCCATTCGGCGTCCTCGACCAGCACCGGTTCGACGATGAAGTCGTAGCTCGCCAGCAGCGCCCGCACCAGATCCCAGTCACGGTTCGCCGCGAGCACCTTCTGTGCCACTTCGGACCAGTTCGCGGCGCCGCAGAGCGCACCGCGTGCCATCGCGTCCTCGACGACGTCGGCCCCCGCTTCGTCCTGCACGAACGCAAGGACTGCCGATGCGTCGAGCACGACCGCCGTCACCCGTCCTCCTCGATCGACGCGCGCCGACGATCGCTGAGCAGTTGGCCGACGAGATCGAGCCCCGCCAGTTCGTCGCGCACCCGGGCTCGAAGCTGCGGTCGCGTCAGAAGGACCAGGCCGCCGGGCGTGTCGAGCAGAACGAGCGCTGTTCCCGCGGCGAGCCCAGCGCTGGCCCGCACCTCCGCTGGCACAACGATCCGGCCGCGATCTCCCACCACGACTGTATGTGTCCCACTCATGATCCCATCGTACCATGTCGACGCACAGAGTGGGACCACGGCCACGATCCGCGGGACGACAAGCCCGCTCGGTGCGGTCAGGCGAGGATGGAGATGCCGTCGCCCAGCACCTTGGCGCCGAGCACGGCGAACAGCACGGTCATCACCGTTGCACTGTTGTCGATCAGCCAGTGCTTCATGACGGTGAGTACCGATTCGGCTCGTTCTCCGGCGACGAGGTAGGCAACCACCGGAACGATGATGGTCAGCGACGCGATCAGGACGAAGACGATCAGGGTGGCGACCTCTTCGCCCCGAAAAGGCCGGCCGCTGCGATGCTCGACGCCGCCGCGATCGTCAGTCCGAGGTTCTTCGGATTGGGGACCGTCAACAGCAGACCCAGCCCGAACGCCTTGGCCGCCGTCATGTCGTCGATCGATGCCTGGCCGGCGGCTCAGTCGGCGAGATAGGACTCGCCGAGCGGGGTGGTGCCGGCGGCCTCGGCGACGGCTGGATCGACGTGGTCGAACGCCACGAGTTCCTCGCGACCCCCTCCGCCGGAGATCCCCAACACCAACACCGGGCCCACGTCGCGTGCGTAGAACTTGTACTCCACAATGTCGGGCTGGATGGTGATGGTGTCCTTGGTGAGTACCACGTCGTCGTAGTGTTGGGTCGGGACGTCGACCTGTTCCTCGGTGCTCAGGATCTCACCATTGTCCTCGGCCTCGCCTCGGTAGTACTCCTGGCGGAAGGTCATGCCATCCACGGGGTCGGCCGGCATGATGACGCCGGCAAGGGCGCCGTCGACACCTGCTTCGAACGAGCCCTCCGTGCTGACGATCGTGCCGTCTTCGAATTCGGCGGTGTCCTCGCCGAGATACCAGATCGTCCCGTCGGCATCCTGCGCGTACCAGTCGAAGGTGTCCTCGACCAACGTACCCTGCTTGGTCACCGAATCTCGAACGACCCGGGCCGTGATGCCGTTCGCGATGTCCTTGGTCTGCGTCGTGACCGTCACGACCACCTCCAACTCGGCGCCGTCCTCATCGATCTCGCGGTACGTCCATTGCGAACCCGGCGACATCGGCCAGTACGGATTGTCGATGTCGGTGCTGAATCCGTCGGGATCCAGCTCAACGGGGTCATCACCCCGAGGAAGCGCGACCTGCGATGGCTGCGGTGCGTTGGCGGTGCCGGGCTGCGCACCGGAGTCGGAACCGGTGCTCCCACACCCGCCAACGCCGAGTCCGGCTACTGCCGCGAGAGCGGCGAGAGCAGCAAGAGGGATGGATCTGTTCATGTCCATGTCGTTCTCCTTCGATTGGTTGACGGTCGTGCGAGCCGCCCTGTCGTTGCGGTGGTCGAGAACGTCAGTGTGAACCGGGTGACCTGACCGTCGGCTGACGTCCGATCCGTTGCGCGCGAGCGGACCGGATCAGTGGACCACGTGCCGTCACCGAACCCGGGCGGGCAGGCTGACAACGAATCGCGCGCCTCGTGTCCATCCTTCGTCGAGCGCGATGCGCCCGCCGTGACGTTCCACGATGTCGCGGGCGATGGCCAGGCCCAGCCCGGTGCCGCCGGTGTCGCTCCCGCGGTCGTCGTCGGCACGGCCGAATCGTTCGAACACCACCTCACCCAGACCCGGCGGTACTCCCGGACCATCGTCTTGCACGACGAGTGCCACCACGTCGTCGACGTCGTTCAACGAGACCACGTCGCCGGTCGTCGCGTGCCGGGCAGCGTTGTCGAGCAGGTTGGAGACGAGTCGCGCCAGCTCGGTGGCGTTCCCGCTCACGTGTGCAGCCGACACTCGACTGACGTCGAACCGCAGGCTCGCCCGTGTTCGTTGCCGTCGGACCTCGTCGAAGACGATGTCGTCCAGATCGACCGGTGAACGAGCCGGCGAAAGCGCGCCTGCGTCACTGCGCGCAAGATACAGCAGGTCGTCGACCAGCTGCTGCAGTGCCTCGGTCTCCTCCAGCACGAGGCGGTTCGTCGCTTCCCACTCGGCGTCGGCCGGATTGGCGGCGTCAACCTCGACCGCCGCGCGGATTCGGGTCAACGGCGTGCGCAGTTCGTGCGACGCGTCCGCAACGAATCGTCGTTCCCGACTGGAGACCTCTGCGATCCGATCGAGCATGGCGTTCATCGTCGATGCCAGCCGGGTGATCTCGTCGTTCTGCGGTGGCTCCGGCACCCGACGATCGAGATCCCGACCACTGATGTCCGCGACCTCGCGACGGATCGCCTCGACGGGTCGCAGTGCACGACCGACCAGCCACCACATCAGCCCGACGAGCAGACCCAGCACGATTGGCAGCGACACCGAGAGTCGCCAGACGAGTGTCTGCACGATCTCGTCGAGATCATCGGTGCTCTCCAGTACATGCAGCGTCATCTGACCCGACGGTGTGCCCACCGGAAGGCTCAAGACCCGGTACACGTCTTCGGGCAGCGCGACGTCGGTCAGATCGTCGAAACGCTGCGCTTGGCCATCGTCGAGGGCGCCGGCAACGGCGGCTACGTCCGCCAGGTTGGCGGTTGCGGCGACCACGAGAGACTCGCCGTCGACAACAGACAGCAGTTGTGCCGCCTGATCGTCGGCGTTGCTGTTCGCAATGACAGTCGTCGGTTCATCCGCCGTCAACGAAGCGATGATCGTGTCTGCGCGCTGGATGAGAGTGCGGTCGAGAGCGCTCGACAACTGCCGACGTTCGAAACGAACCAACCCGACGGCGCTGACGCCGAGCACGATCGCCACCACGATCGTCGCCATCGCCGTGAGACGGAATCGGATCGATCCCGTGCGTCCCTTGAACGCCGTCACCCGATACCTACCCACCGTCAGCGTCGAGCCGATACCCGGCACCACGTACGGTCTCGATCGCGCGGCGTCCGAAGGGTTCGTCGATGCGCGTTCGTAGGCGCCGGATGTAGACCTCCACGATGTTCGGATCGCCGTCGAAGTCGTAGTCCCACACCCCCGCCAGGATGTCGTCCTTCGACTGCACCGCTCCCACGCGCCGAATCAGGAACTCGAGCACTTGGAACTGGCGGGTCGTCAGCACGATGTCGACATCGCCCCGCCACGCACGTCGCTGTAGGGGGTCGATGCGCAGATCGCCGGCTTCCAACGGCGCCGGCAAGCCTCCGTCGGTTCGACGCAACAACGCTCGCACCCGTGCCACGAGCACCGGGAACGAGAACGGCTTGACGACGTAGTCGTCCGCGCCGCTGTCGAGCGCCTCGGCCTCATCGAGATCACCATCCTTGGCCGTCAGGACGAGAATCGGCGTCCAGATGTTGGCCTCTCGCAACGCCGCGCAGATCTCGAAGCCGTTCATTCCCGGCAGCATCAGATCGACGATCAGCGCGTCGAAACATCCCTCCTTCGCGAGCCAGAGCCCATCGACCCCGTTGAGGACCACGTCGACGACAAAGCCTTCGCCTTCGAGGCCGCGCCTGACCGCCGTTGCGATCTTCTCGTCGTCCTCGATCATCAACAGCTTCATCACATCCCCGTCGGGTCGGATCACGTGCAGTACAGCACGGCCGCCTGACTGGCGGCTGACCGCTGTGTCCACGCGTGGCGGGTCGAGTCAGGTGGCAGACAGCTGCGACGTGCACCATGATCGCATGGCAAACACAAGGAGTGGACCGAAAATGCTGAAGCACACCAGATACATCATTTGGAGCGCCGCCGTCACCGTGGTGGCGCTGGCCGCCGTCGGCGGCGCCGTGGTCGCGTCGACGGGAGGCTCCGACGACGAGACCGACACACCGATCACCGGTGACGCTCTTGCAACGGCGACGGCCGCCGCCCTCGACCATCTCGGTGGTGGACGTGTGACAGGAACCGAGATCGGAGACGAGGACAGCTACTACGAGGTCGAAGTGACGCTCGACAGTGGTGGGGCAGTCGACGTGCAGCTCGACGAGAACTTCGCGGTCGTGAGCGCGAACGGCGACAGCGAAGGCGACGAGTGACGCCCAGCGGCCTCCCGGGTTGTATCGCCGTCGATGTGGTGCCGAGAGCGCTCGACTGCGACGGTCAGCCCAGGGCCTTGGCCTTCTGGGCGTCGAACTCCTCCTGGGTGATCACGCCACGATCCTTGAGATCGGCGAGCTTGGCAAGCTCGTTCGCGGTGCCACCGGATGTACCGGCAGCGTCCTGCACATAGGCCTGAAAGGCCTCTTGTTGCGCTTGGGCCGATGCAACGTCGCGCTCGGCCATCGACCGGCCGTGCACGACCAGGTAGAGGAACACGCCGAGGAACGGCACGAGGATCACGAAGATGCACCACAGCGCCTTGGCGCCGCCGCCCATGTCGCGGTTGCGGAACAGGTCGCCGAACACGCGGAACAGCAACATGATCCAGATGAAGAAGATGAAGAAGTAGAGCATCGACAGGAAGATCCCGCCGGCTGGATAGTCATACGCAAGCATTGTGTGGTCCTTTCGAGTAACCGTCTGGTCGTGAATCGGGTGCGATGGTTCTGCTGCCGTCGGCAGCGGACAGTCAGATTCGGCGTCGCCGACCGGGCGTGACGGCGGCGGCGACAACAGCCGTCTTCGCGATCGGCGACGGTCCCGGCGTGACGGCCTTGGCGATCACGGCGGTCTTCGCGACCGGATGGCCGATCACCCCGACGCGTCCAACTCGTGCTGCTCTCACGATCTCAATCTCCTTCCGTGGTGATGTCGGCTTCGATCGAGGCGATGATCGCCTGGATCGGAATGCGCCCGTTCGCGATCAATTGACCACCTGAGCGGCGTGCGGCGTCGGCAAACGGGGCGGCCCACAGATTTTCCCAGATGAGCACGCCGGCGACGGATCCGGGATCCATCGCAGCAGCGAGGTGCTCCACGTCGTCCTCGGCCAGCAATTCGGCTAACTCGGCCTCGATCGCCACGAGAGGCCCGAGATCGTCGAGGTCGGACAACTCGAGGGCGTCGACGGAGCCGTCGTCGTTCTTTGTCAGGATGAGGATGTCGATCACTCGGATCGTGCCTGCATCGACGAGCGCCAGCAGCTCGTCGACCATCTCACCCGTGAAGTTCGCCTGGCCGGCAGGGAACTCGACGACCAAGTAGTCGACCGGTCCCAATTCGCTCAGTTCTGTATCGCTCAACGTCATCTCATTTCGCTCGAGTGGATGTCTTCACTACGGAACCCGTCGCCTGGGTGAACATACATCACCAGCGCATGGGTGAACGGCTTCGTGTCGCGCTCACGTGACATACGATGTCCGACCACTGCGACGCTCAGCGAAGGGAGAATCGAATGGGATTGCGACGAGGCCACGAGCAACCGAAGGTCCGCTTCCAGATGCGTGAGAAGATGGTCGCGGTCGGTGACGATTCATGGATCGAGGACGAACACGGCACCAAGGTGTACAAGGCCAACGGCAAGGCCGCTCGGCTCCGCAACACCTGGAAGCTCGAGGATGCACATCGCAATACCGTCGCTGAGATCCAGGAGAAGAAGCTCACTGTTCGCGACAAGATCAAGATCGACTTCCCCGGCGGCCGGTCGGCCACCGTCAAGAAGGCGTTGGTCGGCGTGCGCGATCGGTTTCATGTCGAGGTCGACGGTGGCGACGACATCAAGGTGCACGGCAACATCGTCGATCACGAGTACGAGATGGACCGCAACGGCGACAAGATCGCCGAGGTCTCCAAGAAGTGGTTCCGGGTGCGTGACACCTACGGCATCGACGTGTTCGACGAGAGCGAGACGGTACTGATTCTCGCGATCACCGTCGCGGTCGACGCTCTGGCGCACGACCTCCGCTGAGTCGGTCGGGTGGGGTCACCGAGGCCGTGACGGCGACTCAGCCACCCGGTGGTGACACCTGCACCTCTCACCGGGCAAGTTGTTCACGCGTTGCGCGGGTGTTGGTGGCGTATGGTCGCCGAGCGTGATCGCCACAACCGACAAGAAGCGGCACGTGTCCAGGGAGCGCAGCACCGAACTCATCAGCGCCGCCGCATACGGGACGGTGCTCGTGCTGATCTCCCTGAGCGTGATCACCGCCAGCGAGATCTCGGCCGGTTTCGGTGCCGAACTGATCGCGGGCGTCGGCCTTGCGACTTGGGTCGCACACCTCTACGCCGAACTTCTCGCTGGACACGTGAGACGCCAGCGCCCGCTGCAACGCCCTGAGGTGGTGCGAGCGCTCGCCGATGGCAGTCCGATTCTGGCAAGCACCGCTCTGCCGGCCGCAACGCTTTTTCTCGGCCACCTCGATGTCGTCGACGTCGGCGTTGCGCGGACGATGGCGATCGTGTGCGGCGTGATCCAACTACTCGCGATCGGACTCGTTGTCGGACGCCTGGCACCCGGCCGTCACGCAGCGACGTGGATCTACGGCGGTGTCACCGTCGGCACCGGCCTGGTCGTTGCCACTGTCGCGAGCCGGCTCGGTCATTGAACACACCCACTCCGCTCGTCGCCGTGGCGCCACGTGACATGCTCGTTTCGATGAGCACGGAGCGACAACGACAGCCGGTCCGATGACAGCGATCGACGAATCGACGCGGATCGTGTCACTGTGTCTCGACGCGAACGACCCGGCGACACTCGCCGGGTTCTGGGCCGCCGCCCTGCGTTGGAAAATCGACCGGACCAGGAACGAGGTCGAGCTCGTTCCCACCGACGACACCCGATTCGGTATCGTGTTCGAGGCGGTCTCGGAACAGAAGGTCGGCCAGAACAACATCCACCTCGACCTGACCACGAGTTCGATCGAGGACCAGCACGACACCGTCGAGCAGTTGATCGAACTGGGCGCCCGGCATGTCGACATCGGTCAGGGCGATGACGAGGACCATGTGGTGCTTGCCGATCCGGAGGGCAACGAGTTCTGCATCCTCGCGCCGGACAACAACTTCCTTGCGGGCTGCGGTCGACTCGGTGCCGTCAACGCCGACGGGACACGTCAGACCGGGCTGTTCTGGGGCGCCGCCCTCGGATGGCCGCTCGTGTGGGATCGAGACGAGGAGACTGCGATCCGTGCCCCCGACGGCACCGGTCCTCTCATCACCTGGAGCGGACCACCGCTCATGCCCAAGCTCGGCAAGAACCGCCTGCACCTCGATCTCGCTCCTCCCGCCCACGTCGAGCAGCGACTCGAGGTCGATCGCCTCGTCGAACTCGGCGCAACGCTCGTCGACATCGGACAGCACCACGTCGACTGGGTGGTCATGGCGGACCCCGACGGCAACGAGTTCTGTCTGCTGAGTCCCCGCTGATCGACCGGCACCAGGACGTCCCCGCGTTCGGCTGCCTCGCCGACGATTTCCACGATCGGGACTCTGTCGCCATCGACGACCTCGCAGGCTCCCTCCGCACGCCGGCACGGAACAACCAGCGCGGCGGCCGAGCCTTGTCAGCCGCGCATGTTTACGCCGTGGCGGTACGCGTGCGTCGTCAGGTCAATGAGATGCTGCTGGCGATCTCGTGCTGCATGACGCTTGCTTCAGTAACGGTGTCCAGCTGGTCGTCGCTCGGCCCTGCTCCGCGAAAGGTCTCGACAGACTCAACCGATTCCCACTGCTCGAAGATGTTGATTCGATCCGCCTCGATCGGATCAGCCGAGAGATGAAAGTCGAGACACCCTGGCGCAGAACGTGCCGCTCGGATCACCTCATCACAGTCCTCGAGGTAACTCGTGCGTTGGGCGGGATCAACCCGGAGATTGCCTGACACGATGATCACGAGCTGGTTCTACCATCGTTGCCCGCCGCGAAGCCCTCAGCTCTCACGGTGAGTCACGGGGCGATGACCATGCATTGCGGATGAGTTGCTCCAACACGCGCTGATCGATCTCGTCGAACCGTTTGACATACACGCAGCCCTTCCCAGTCGTCGCCGGGCCCAGTTCCGCGAGCAGCGGATCAGGCACTGATGCATACCCGTCGTGGATCCCATAGATGGTCAATGCGCTCTTGCGTGGTGAGAAGCCGACAACGAACCAATCGTTGGTTCCCGTCGTGTTCGTGTAGGGCCGGGAACCAAATCCCACCATCGTCGGCCCCCACATCACCGCCGGCGCACCAGTGACACGCTCGAACAGCGACCGCAGGACGTGTCCTTCCGCGCGGCGACGCTGGTCGGGCACCGACTCGAGGAACTCGTTCACGTCATCACCGGTGGGACGCGTCTTGATCGCTGCCATCCGCACAATGTGACACCGATTGGCGTCCGGCCACAAGGCTCGCCTGTCGGAGTCGTCGCGTCACCCCTGGTCACTGTCACAGACGTCGGATCCGTGACGCCCCGATGCAGCACCGCGTCGGGGCCGATACCCAGTGGTGGCAGAGCCCGGGGGGCCGTGATTCTGCAGAGCGATATCGAGTGGTGAAGTCCCGCCCAGAGGGTGCTGCTTCGACTCGAATGGTGCAGCGGTAACCGATGAAGTCAGCCGAGCGTTTCGACCGCAGCTGTCCGCAGTGTCGTCGCGGACGCTTGGTCGATCCGGACTGTTCCGTTCTGGACTGAGATCACCACCGTCCCGTCGGCGGTCTGTGCCCCGGCGGTGGTGTCATCGATGAGGTAGCTCTCGTCGCCGATTCCCATCTCGACCACGGCTGCACCTTCAGCCTTGGCGCTCGTCACAAGATCGTTGAGGCCGACCCAGCCCGTCGACACGTCCGTGGCGGCATCACCGTCGCGGAATCGAACCTGTAGCCGGCCGCTGTCGAGCACGTAGACGCAGGTGTCGGCTTCGGTGAGGTCGTCGACGTCGACGAGTGACCAGCCTCCCGCTTCGGCCACGACGGACTCGGTGATCGCGTCGCAGCGGCCAGCGTTGTCATCGTTACTCGACGAGCACGCAACGAGCGAGACCGTCAGCGCAGCCGTTGCCCACCGCTGCAGCCGACGTCGACGATCCGAGCGAAGAAGAAGCGCTTCCATCGACCATCTCCACCGGTGGTCTCAGGGATCCGCCGGGACTCGGGGATCCGCGGACCCCATCGTAACCGAAACCGATCGTCGCCCAGGGCAGAAAGCGGCTCGGGTTCAATCGCACAACACGGGATTATCTCGTTCGGCTTGGGTCGTGATACCGCGCGAGTTGCTCGACAGTCGGGGTGATACATGCGTGCGGAAGTGTGCGGCAATCTCGGCTCGGTGCCTACTTCTGAGGTATGGGTCAGGTGCCGATCTCATGACCGATCGCTGACGGAATGTCTCGGCGATTGTGGAGAATGCGCCAGACATCTACGTCGTCATCGACAACGACGTAGAACACCAGGTACGGGAAACGAGCCAGCTGACGGACGCGTAGGCCAGGAATCTCGAGTTCAAAGGAGAATTGCAGGCTGCCTGACTGCGGTGACCGACTGATCTGGCCGACGGACCGTTCGACGGCGTCAACGAATCGTAGGGCGACTTCCGCGTCCGACTCGGCGAGGTAGTAGTCGACGGCTCGATCGATGTCGACTGCAGCCCGCTCGCGAAGTCGGACGGACCTGATGGTCACGCCAATCAGGCGTCGGATCGGATGCGGCCGCGCACCGAGGTGAAGTATGCGGCATCCGCAGCGGGGCCAGGCGACGATGCCGCTCCGTCGAGGAGCAGGCGTCGAAGCTGTTGACGGTCCTTGTCGCGACGGATGAGATCTCGGACGTACTCGCTCGTCGATCCGTAGCCGCCGTTGCCGACCTGTTCGTCGACGTACGACTTGAGTTCGTCTGGCAGCGACACGTTCATCGTCGACATAGCACCAGCCTACCGAGCGTTGGCAAAGCTTGCCAAGGTGTCACGACCAAGGGCAGCCAGAGTGCGATACCGCAGTTGGGCCTCGCACTGTGCGAGTCGTCCGACGGTGGAGGTGGGTGATCGCGTGGCGTCGGCCAGAGAAGGGCTCCGATCTCGTGGCTGACGTCGCGTCAAGCGCCCGATCTCACGGTGCTGTGCCCTTTCACGAGGCGACGGCATCGCAGGACCGGTGGCTCGCAAGGCGACGGGCGGCCCCAGCGGCAGCTTCTCGGGTGACCTCGGTGAGCACGCGTGCGCATTTACGAGCGAAGGTCGTCTGTGGTGTCGACGGCTCGAATTTCCGCCTCTCGTCGATCGGTTACGGTGCTTCATGGCTAGGGTGCGTCAGCCCACGAGCGAGCATCGGCGATCGATCGAAGACAGTCTCCGCTGGCGGGACTTCGAGTACCGTGCGGACGACATCTTCGCATCGTCGGTTCATCAAGACCCACTCGCCCGCCGACTGTTTGCCGATATTCGAGGAGTGCACGTACATCACGGTGTACCGAGACGGACGTGACGCCCTGATGTCGTGGGCGAATCACCGAGCGGCGATGCGACCAGAAGTCATCGAGTTCTTGAACGCGAGCGGGGCCGAAGAGGGCCTGCGGCCATTGCCTCCGTGGGATGGCGACATGGACGA
>JBGTEH010000542.1:0-2153 GCA_041747915.1 Ilumatobacteraceae bacterium | reverse complement strand
GCACTCGCGACGGCGTCGCTGTCGGCGATGCGCATGGAAGTGACCGGCGCGCCGAGCGGGGCGACCGTGATCAACGACGCGTACAACGCCAATCCCACGTCGATGCGCGCAGCCCTCGATGCGCTGGCCGCGATGCGAGGGGATCGGCGAGTTGCCGTGCTCGGCCTGATGGCCGAACTCGACGATCCGCAGGCGGCCCATCGCGACATCGCCGCGCACGCCAGGGCGCTCGGCGTGGAGTTGATCGCTGTCGGCACCGACCTGTACGGCGTCGACCCGACGAGCAACGTGGCAACGGCGATCGGCGAGTCGGGCCACGGCGTCGTCGTCCTCGTCAAGGCCAGCCGATCCGCCGGCCTCGAACGCATCGTCGCCGAGCTCACCCAACCCTGACCACCTCAATCCACCCGAAAAATGTGGGATCGAGCCCGCTGAGCGGGCTCAGATCCGCACATTTCGGAGTTCTACGGGGTGATCGGCTCGCCGCCGTCGGCTTCGGGGAGGAACGAATCGGGTGGAAGCCGCCTGAGGTCGACCCACCAGGCGAGGAACAGGGCGACGGCCGCGCCGAAGCCGAGCACCGCTCGGGCACCGATCCATTCGATGACCACGCCGAAGAAGAGGTTGCCGATCGGGACGGTGCCTCCGAACACCATGAACCACAAGGGCATCACGCTGGCCCGTTCGGTGTTCTTCATGTTGAGCTGCAGCGTGGTGGTGATCGCCGTGGCGGTCATGAAGTAGAAGAAGCCCAACACGAAGCCCACCGGGAACGCCGGTGTGGGTCCCGTCAACTGCGAGAACACTCCGAGCGCAACTGCGAAGCCGACGAACCCACGCACGATCAGCACCTTGCGATCGATCCGCGACAGGAATGTTCCCACCGAGATCGCCCCGAAGAACGCTCCGAGCCCCCAGATCGCATAGAGCCACCGGTAGGTCGTGCTCGCCGGCGAGATGTCGAGGTTGAGGCGGATCACCGACGGGAACAGCCCGATGTACACCAGGCTGAACAGTGAGAACAGGAACATGCCGATCAGCAACCGGCTGAGCACCAATCGGTTCTTGGCGATGTGGATCCCGGTCGTGAGGCTGCGCCATCCTTTGGCCGTGTTGCCACTGCGCACGTCGGGCATCTTCACGATCAGCAGTGCGGCGATGAAGAACAGGTAGGTCGCAGCGTTGACCAGGAAGATGCCCGACACGCTGAGACCGCCGATCGCCAGCAGTGCAGCGAGCACCGGGCCGACGACACGGGTTCCGTTGATCATCGCCGAGTTCAGGCTGATCGCGCCGGGTAGGTCCTGGCGGTGCACGAGCAACGGCATCGACGACTGGAAGGCCGGCGCGTTGAGGGCGTTGGCGATGCCGATGCCGAGCTGGGCGGCGAAGATCGTCCACAGCGCGGCCTCCTCGGCGACGCAGTAGGCGATGATGATCGTCAGAACGACCGATGCACTCTGCATGGTCAGTTGGAGCTTCTGCTTCGACACGCGATCGGCCAGCACACCGCCGGGGATCGACAGCACGAGCAGCGGGCCGAGCTGCATGAACACCATCAGGCCCACGAGGGCCGGCCGGCCGGTGCGATCGTCGATGTAGGCCGGCAGCGTGAAGTTCTGCATCCACGTGCCGATGTTCGACAGCGCCAGACCGATGAAGATGATGCGGAATCCGCGGTAGGAGAAGGCCGCCCGGGCAGTGCCGGGTGCGTAGTCGTGCTGCGGTTCGACGGCGATCTCTGAGGTGGTCATTTCATGCGGAGGGGTTTGGTCTTGACCCGTGGGTCAAGTTACCGCGACCGTTCTGTCTTCAGCGGAACTGGCGGAAGCAGGTGCGGATGTCGTCGGTGTAGAGATCGGGAACCTCGAACGCCGCGAAGTGGCCGCCGCTGGGTTGTTCGTGCCAGTGGCGGATGTCGGTGAACGAGTCCTCGACCCACGCCCGCACCGGTGGCACGATCTCCTTCGGGTACACGGTGAAACCGGACGGAATCGTCACGGTCCCCGGTCGGGGGCCGCGGCCGAAACTCTCCCAGTAGATGCGTGCCGCCGACGCTCCGTTGGCGTTGATCCAGTACAGCATGAGGTTGTCGATCAACTCGTCGCGCGACACCACGTTCTCGGGATGGCCGTCGCAGTCCATCCACGCCC
>JBGTEH010000541.1:0-3202 GCA_041747915.1 Ilumatobacteraceae bacterium | reverse complement strand
CGAGGCGGCCGCACAGCTCGTGGAGGTGGCCGTCGGCCTCGACCACCGCGACGGCGAACTCGCGGTGCACGGCTGGACCGAAGGCAGCGGCGTGATGCTCGACGACGCGTTCGCGTTGTTCCCGTCTGCCGCCGCGTTCGTGGTGACCGACATCGGACGCGACGGGATGCTGATCGGTCCCGACATCGACGGCCTCACGCGGTCGGCGCATCTCGCCGGCGCGCCGGTGATCGCCAGCGGAGGTGTCTCGAGCCTGGCCGACGTCGTGGCGCTCGCGCTGATCGACAACCTCGGGGGGATCATCACCGGCAAGGCCGTTTACGAAGAACGGTTCACCGTGCGAGAAGCCATCGATGCGCTGGAGTCGGTGTGAGGGTCGCCCGAGTGATTCCGTGCCTCGACGTCACCGCAGGGCGAGTTGTCAAGGGGACCAATTTCGTCGACCTCGTCGACGCCGGCGATCCCGTCGAACTGGCGGCCCGATACGACTTGGAGGGTGCCGACGAGTTGGTGTTCCTCGACATCACGGCGTCGAGCGACAACCGCGAGACCACGGTCGACATGGTGCGGCGGGTCGCCGACCAGGTGTACATCCCCTTCACGGTCGGCGGAGGAATTCGCACTCTGGAGGACGCCCGACGGATGCTGCGCGCCGGCGCCGACAAGGTCAGCGTCAACACCGCCGCGGTCGAGCGACCCGACCTCATCGGCGAGATCGCAGCCGAGTTCGGAGCCCAATGCGTGGTGTGTGCGATCGACGCGAAACGTCGCGGTGGTGATGCACGGGGGCTCGGTGGGTGGGAGGTGTATCTCCACGGAGGGCGCACCCCGACCGACATCGACGCAGTCGCGTGGGCGCGCGAAGCCGTCCGTTTGGGCGCTGGTGAGATCCTGCTCACGTCGATGGACCGCGACGGCACCCGAGAGGGCTTCGATCTCGACCTGACGCAGGCGATCGTCGACGCCGTCACGGTGCCGGTGATCGCGAGCGGCGGAGTGGGTTCGATCGAGCACCTCGTGGAGGGTGTCACCGTGGGGCGCGCCGATGCGGTGCTCGCCGCCTCGATCTTCCACTTCCGCGAGCACACCGTTGCCGAGGCCAAGGCCGAGATGGCCGCGGCCGGGATCACCGTGCGACCTGTCGCGTAACCTCGCGATCATGACGAGCCCCCACGTGACGACCGAACGACGCGACGGCGTCCTGATCGCCCATCTCGACGACGGCAAAGCGAACGCGCTGTCGTTCGACGTGATCGCCGCGCTGCACGAGGTGATCGACGAGGCAGAGTCCGACGACTCCATCGGTGCGCTCGTCGTGCACGGACGCCCGGGACGCTTCTCGGCCGGCTTCGATCTCGGCGTGATGTTCGGAGACGACATGACCGCAATCATCGACCTGGTCGCCGACGGCGGTACGCTCGTCCACCGCTTGTACGGCTGTCAGGTGCCCGTGGTCGCGGCGTGCACGGGCCACGCACTCGCCGCAGGAGCGCTCGTGCTGCTCGGATGCGACGTGCGCGTCGGCGCCGACATCGACGCCAAGGTCGGCCTCAACGAGGTGGCGATCAAGATGGTGCTGCCCGATTGGGCGTTCACGATCGCGGACGAGCGACTGAGCAAGCGCCACGCTCAGCGGGCCTTGGCGACGGCTCGCGTCACGACGCCTCGCCATGCGATCGACGTCGGCTACGTCGACGAGGTCGTGGGCGCCGACGACGTGCTCGAACGATCGGTGGCAATCGCCGCTGAACTCGCGTCGACGCTCGACGCGTCGGCCTACCAGCGCACGATCCGCAAGCTCCGCGGCCCCGCTCTCGATCTGATGTCCACCCAGATCTCCGCCGACCGCGAGGCCGGCACCTCCCCCCGCTGATTCGGCCGATGTCACGGTGGTGTCAGACACCAGCGTTACATCGACCGCCGTCCGGGCGGGGCCGCTCGGTAGGGTCGTTGTCATGGCAACGCCCACCGTGAATCCCAAGATGGAATACCGACGCCTCGGCAACACCGGCCTTCAGGTCAGCGTGCTGTCGTTCGGCAGTTGGGTCACCTTCGACACGCAACTCGACCACAGCCTCGCCCTCGAGTGCATGGCGGCGGCCGGCGATGCAGGGTGCAACTTCTTCGACAACGCCGAGGCCTACGCGGGCGGCAAGAGCGAGGAGATCATGGGCACGGCGCTGAGCGAGCTCGATTGGCCTCGCTGGTCGTACGTGCTCACCACGAAGGTCTTCTGGGGGCTGCACAAGAACACCCCGAACATGAACAACACGCTCAACCGCAAGTATCTGATGCATGCCATCGAGGGTTCGCTCGAGCGCTTCGGCGTCGACTTCGTCGACGTTCTCTACTGTCACCGATCCGATCCGGACACGCAGATCGAGGAGACGGTGTGGGCGATGAGTGACATCATCGCGTCGGGCAAGGCGCTCTACTGGGGCACGAGCGAGTGGTCGGCCGACGAGATCCGCGCCGCCATCGACATCGCCGAGCGTCACCATCTCCACAAGCCGGTCACCGAGCAGAGCCAGTACAACCTCCTCGAGCGCACACGCGTCGAGAAGGAGTACGCCCGCATCAACGCCGAGTTCAATTACGGCAACACGATCTGGAGTCCGCTGGCCTCCGGCCTGCTCACGGGCAAGTACAAGGACGGCATTCCCGACGATTCCCGTGCGGCCCTGGCGGGCTACGAGTGGCTCGCCGGCCGGCTGACCGACGCCGAGGCGATCGCGCGAGTCGAGAAGCTGCGCCCGATCGCTGATCGACTCGGTTGCACGATGGCGCAACTGGCGCTCGCGTGGTGCACCAAGAACCCCCACGTGTCCTCGGTGATCACGGGCGCCTCGAAGGTCAGCCAGGTCGTGTCGAACTTCGAGACCATCGACGTGATCCCGCTCCTCACCGACGACGTCGCCGAGGAGATGCTGGCCGCCGTCGCCTCCTGAGCCTTCGCGAAAGCCCTGAGGGCACCGGGCGGTACCCTTCACGCAATGGCCGCCGCCGACGACAAACTCCCGATCAAGATGCTCAACGACCGTGTGTTGGTGCGCATCTCCGACAAGGCCGGCGAGCGCAAGTCGTCGGGCGGCATCGTCATCCCGGCGACCGCCCAGGTAGCGAAACGGCTCATCTGGGCGACCGTCGTGGCCCAGGGTCAGAACGTGCGCTCGTGCGAGGTCGGCGACAAGGTGCTGTTCAG
>JBGTEH010000540.1:0-2904 GCA_041747915.1 Ilumatobacteraceae bacterium | reverse complement strand
AGTGGCCGATCCCCGTCGAGATCCCCGCCCGGGTCCTGGCCGACTTGGTCGGTGAAGGCGACATCCACACGATCGTGGTCCGCAACGGTGTGATCCTGCACGCTCCGGGAGAGTTGAACCTGGGCCGGTCGACCAGGTTGGCGAACCGGGCGCAGCGGCGGGCGCTACGCGGTCTCTACCGGGGTTGTGCGATCCCTGGCTGTGATGTCGGCAACGAGCGGTGCAAATTGCATCACATCATCTGGTGGCGTCATGGCGGCTTCACCGATCTCGAGAACCTGATCCCGGTCTGCTCGAAACACCACGGCCGCATCCACCACGACAACTGGGTCATCGAACTCGGACCCAACCGCGAACTCACCCTGCGATTACCCGACGGAACCGTGCAGACCACCGGACCACCCACCCGACGAACCGCCGCCTGAGTGGGTAGCGCCAGTGATGACGTGAGAATTGGCGCATGCTACGACACTGACTGCCCGCGCTTGGGCGAACTGAGTTGGATCAACCCGGTCGCTTGGTGAGACCCTCCGGCTCGGTCGGCGCGGCGGTACCGTGTGCGGCCGCCGGAGGCCGTCCGGTGATCACCGAAGGGACGTCTGTGACCTCGTCGAATGCCAACCACACCATCGACACCGTCCACGCGACCGTGTCGGGACCGATCGTGATGATCGGGTTCGGATCGATCGGGCGAGGCACGCTGCCACTCATCGACCGGCACATCGAGTTCGACAGGACTCGTGCCGTCGTCGTCGAACCGGACGATCGCGACCGTGGGATCGTCGAGCACTACGGGTTCGACTTCGTCCAGACCGAGGTGACCGTCGACAACTACAGAGACCTGCTCACGCCGCTCCTGACCGAGGGTGATGGTCAGGGGTTCTGCGTGAACCTGTCGGTCGACACGTCGTCGCTCGACATCATGCGGCTGTGCCGGGAGTTGAACGTTCTCTACATCGACACGGTGGTCGAGCCGTGGCCGGGCTTCTACTACGACCGCGAGACGGACAACGCAACTCGGACGAACCAAGCGTTGCGCTCGACCGTCATCGAGGAACGACGTCGAGTGCCGGGTGGCACGACTGCAGTGTCGTGTTGCGGTGCCAACCCCGGGATGGTCTCGTGGTTCGTCAAGGAGGCACTCGTCACCCTCGCCTCCGATCTCGGCGTCGACGCCACCGAGCCGGGCGCCGGCGACCGCGCCGCTTGGGCGGAGTTCATGCGCAGCGTCGGCGTGCGCGGCATCCACATCGCGGAGCGCGACACGCAACGGACCCGGTCGCCCAAGCCCGTCGACGTGTTCTGCAACACGTGGTCGGTCGACGGGTTCATCTCCGAGGGTCTGCAGCCAGCCGAACTCGGATGGGGCACCCACGAGAAGTGGATGCCCGACAACGCCCGCACATTCGACGATCCGTCGGCGCCCGGCATCTTCCTCGAACAACCCGGCGCCGAGACCCGTGTGCGCACGTGGTGCCCGTCGCACGGCGAGCAATACGGCTTCCTCGTGACCCACAACGAGTCGTTGTCGATCCCTGACTTCTTCACGGTTCGCGGGACGCAGGGCGATGTCGAGTTCCGCCCCACATGTCACTACGCGTATCACCCGTGCAACGACGCGGTGCTCTCGTTCCACGAGCTGTTCGGAGCGGCCGGCCGCTGGCCGTCGGCGCAGCATGTGCTCGACGAGGACGAGATCGTGGATGGTCGCGACGAGCTGGGGGTGCTGCTGTACGGCCACGAACGCAACGCGTTCTGGTTCGGTTCGCAACTCACGATCGAAGAGGCTCGGGCGCTGGCGCCTCATCAGAACGCGACCGGTCTCCAGGTCACCTCTGCGGTGCTCGCCGGGATGGTCTGGGCCCTCGAGAATCCGCTCGCCGGGATCGTCGAGACCGACGACATGGACCATCGCCGATGCCTCGAGATCCAACGGCCCTATCTCGGCACGGTGGCGGGCCAGTACACCGATTGGACGCCGCTCACGGATCGTCCAGGTCTGTTCGACGAGGACATCGACCCCGACGATCCCTGGCAGTTCCGCAACGTGCTCGTGCACTGACGCGTCGCACGCGCTCAGCCGTCGTGGGGGCCGATGTGCTCCTCGGCGATTCGCCGGGCGGTCGTGAGGCTGCCTGGATGCCCTGTGACGGCTGCCAGAAAGTCGGCACGATCGACCATCAACAGCTGCGCGTCGGTGATCGCCGTGACCGTGGACGAGCGTGGCACGTTGCGGAGCAGCGCGATCTCGCCGAACGAGCGGCCCGGCCCGAGATGGTTGACCGGTCGACCATCCTTGACCACCGAGAACTCACCGTCGACGATCACGTAGTAGTGGTCGCCCTCGGCGCCTTGCACGACGACCTGGGTGCCCGCCACCGTCTGGCGACAGGTCACAGTTCGGCCGAGGCGCTCCATCGTTGGAGCGGGCAGCGACGCGAAGACTGGATCGATCGCGAGTGCGTCGATGATCCCGGGCTCGACGGCAGGCGGAGCATCGCCGGTCGTGCGCAACCGCATCACCAGCACGACGACGATCCCGACCACCGCCACGCCGAACAGGACCAATGTCTCGTCGATCGTGAACCGGGTGATGAAGATCGTCACCAGCAGGCTGCCGATCGCGATCGCAGCCATCTGTGCGCCCTCCACCACACCGAACACCCGAGCGAGCACATCGGTCGGCGCTTGGCGTTGGATCGTCACCGTGGCGGAGAGTTGGAGGAACGTGTGTCCGGCGCCGAGCAGCGCGAAGAGTACGAGCGCCACGCCGAGGCCGTTGATCGCCGCCATCGCAGCGAGGGCGCCCCCCATGAGTACCGCACTCGCGAGGAGAGCATGGCCGCGCCGAGTGTCACGTCGGGTGCGTGCCACCGCCGCGGCGCCGAGCATTCCACCGACGCC
>JBGTEH010000539.1:0-4283 GCA_041747915.1 Ilumatobacteraceae bacterium | reverse complement strand
TGTAACGCTGGTGTCTGACACCAGCGTTACATCAGCCGAAGTACTGGCGGTCGAGGTCGCGGATTCGCGCGGCGAGACTCGCCAGCAACTTGTGCGAGATCGACGGTACCGAGTCGATCACGCCGAGGAAGCGACGCTGATCGATGACCAGCAGGGTGCAATCGGTGGTGCAGATGGCGGTGGCGGTACGCGGGCCGTGATCGAGCAGCGACAGCTCGCCGACGACCGCACCTGGGCCCACCGACGCAACCTTGCGGTTGTTGCGCTTGATCTCGACCTCGCCGTCGAGCACCACGAAGGCCTCGCGTCCGGTCTGGCCCTGGTCGACGATGAGAGTGCCCGCAGTCATGCGGATCTCGTCGGTCGCCTTGCCCACCTTCTCGAGTTCCTTCGCACTACACCCGCTGAAGAGTGAAACCGAACGCAGCGTGTCCAGATGTTGTTTCTTGCTCGCCATGAGTGCGAACACTAGGTCTTTTCACACACGCCGATGAGCAGCGGAGCGTCACGAGTGTGTGCAGTTGCGCTGGTCAGGTGGTGCCGGCCTGCGCGGCGACCGCAGCCGCGGCCGCGGCGACGGCTTCGGGATCGCCGAGATAGCGGGCGTCGGTGACCTCGAGCTTCGCGTCGAAGGTGTACGCGCGGGGTGCGCCGGTGGGAATGTTGATGTCGGCGATGTCGTCGTCGCTCACGCTCTCCAAGTGCTTGAGCAGGGCGCGCAGCGAGTTGCCGTGCGCGGTGACCAGCACGCTCAGGCCGTCGAGCAGTTGCGGCGCGATGCGGTCGTGCCAGTACGGCAGCACGCGCTCCACGACATCCTTCAGGCATTCGCTCGCCGGCAGCACGTCGGGCGGCAGATGGGCGTAGCGCGCGTCGTTGATCGGGTGTTCCGGGCTGTCGAGGGCAACGGGCGGTGGTGGCGTGTCGTAGCCGCGGCGCCACGCGTGGACCTGCTCGGCACCGTGGCGTTCGGTGGTCTGCTTCTTGTCGAGACCCTGAAGCGTTCCGTAGTGGCGTTCGTTGAGCCGCCAGTTGCGCTCGACCGGCAGCCACTCCTGACCCATCGCGGCGAGTGCGAGATTCTGCGTGACAACGGCGCGCGCCTGGAGTGACGTGTGCGACGTGTCGAAACGCACACCGGCATCGGCCATCGTGACCCCGGCCGCCGCTGCCTCGGCCATCCCCTGCTCGGTCAACGCAACGTCGTGCCATCCGGTGAACAGGTTGGCCAGGTTCCACTCCGACTGGCCGTGGCGGAGGATGACGAGCGTTGCGGTCATGGACCGATCGTACGCACGCCGTCAGCGCAGTGGACCCACGATCTCGGATGTGAGCGCCGGAAATTCGTCGACCAGGCTGAGGTGACCGCGTCCGGCAACGATGCGCAGTTCCGAGCCCGGGATCAGCTCGGCCGTGTGGCGGCTGTGCGCGATGGGCACGAGCCGATCGTCGGCGCCGTGGACGACGATCGTCGGCGCCGTGATCCGCGCCGGATCGAACGTCCACGGTCGGCCCTGCACCGTGATGTCGTGGGCGTAGCCGACGACGCCCTGGCGGAACGCCTCGCCCATGGCGGTGAACAGTGCAGCCAGGTTTGCCTCGTCGGCGAGGAACGCATCGTCGGTCGGGCCGAGGTCCATCTCGCCGCCGAAGAATCCTGAGCCGTCCGTGCCGTAGTGCTCCTTGCACCACTCGACGGCGGCACGTTCGTCGTTGATCGCCATGATGTCGAGTTCCGACTGCAGGTATTCCGCCGCGGCGTCCGGCCACGACATGTCGGTGTTGCCGGCGGCGACGACCGTGCCACAGACTCGATCGCCGAGCAGCGCAGCGCAGGCGACCGTGTACGGCCCGCCCGACGACAGGCCCATCACAGCGAACCGATCGATGCCGAGATGATCGGCGAGCGAGCGGACATCGTCGGTCCAGTCGGCGGTGGTCCGCCCGACGAGTGGACCGGAACCGCCGTACCCCGGCCGGTCGGCCGTGATCACGCGCACCTCGGCTGAGACGAACTTCTCGTCGAGACCGGCCAGCTCGAGTCGTCCGCCGGGGGCGCCGTGACCGTAGAAGACGGTCGGCGCATCGGCGGAACCGAGGTGGGTGTAGGCGAGCGTGCGACCGTCGGGCAGCACGATCTCCTTGTCGACGACCATCGGCGGCACCGTAGTTCAGTGGCTGCAACGTCGATTCCCGACCGGCGCGCGCCGCGTAGTCTGCCGCTGTGGCCGTTCATCCCGATCTGTTGGCCGTCGAGGCCTACGGCTACTCGTACGGCCTTGCGGTGCTCGACGGACCGACTCGACGAACGCTGGCACAGTTGAGCGGTTCATCGTCGGTGCGACTCGGCGTCGACGGAACACCCGATCGCACGGTCTGCAGTTGGCTCGTGTCAGGCGAGGCCGGCACCGAGGAGACGGTGACCGCGCGCCACGAGCGTGCCGGCACCGTCGCGACCACGATCGTCCTGGCGTCGAGTTGACAAAGCGATGACCACCGACGCATGGATCACGCTCGGCGTGCTGGTGGTGACGTTCGGAGTGCTCGCTTTCGATCGGCTGCCGGCCGCGGCGGCGATGGGAGCGGCGGTCGGCGTGCTGCTGCTCGCCGGTGTGGTCGACCAGACCGAGGCGTTGTCAGGGCTCTCGTCGTCGGCGCCGTTGACGATCGCTGCGCTGTACGTGTTGGCCGGAGCGGCGACCGTGACCGGCGCCCTGTCGCCGGTGATCGACGGAGTGATGGCCGGGCGCAAGTCGTCGTCGTCAGGTCGGCTCGGCGCGAGCAACGCGCGTCTCGGTCGTCTGGCACTTGCCGCCGGCGCTCTCTCGGCCGTGCTGCCCAACACTCCACTCGTTGCGCTCGCCGCGCCGAGGGTGGTGACGTGGTGTCGACGCGCCGGAGTGTCGGCGTCGCCGTACCTCATCCCGTTGTCGTACGCCGCGGTGCTGGGTGGCGTGATCACGGTCATTGGCACCTCGACCAACCTCGTCGTGTCCGACCTCCTGGTGGCGCAGGGCGAGGAGCCGCTCGGCGTGTTCGAGATCACCGGCGTCGGCCTGCCGGTGGCGATCGTCGGAATCGCCATCCTCGTGGTCACAGCACCGCGACTGCTCGGTGGACGGCTTGGAGACGTGACGGTGAGCACCGAGGCCATGCAGCCGTACACCATTGCGATGGAGGTCGATCCCGACGGGCCGTTGGTCGGCACGACCGTCGATGCCGCTGGGCTGCGTCATCTCCACGGCGTCTTCCTCGCTGGCGTCGAGCGGAGCGGGTCGGTGGTGCCGTCGCGTCCGGGAACGGTCTTGGGTGCCGGCGACATCTGCTACTTCGCGGGTGACGTCGTGGATGTCGTCGATCTGCTGGAGATTCGAGGGCTGCGTAGCGCCGAGCAGGCGCATATGATCGGCGCTGGCGACCGCCCGGACGCCGGCCTCTTCGAGGCGGTCGTCTCCGAACGCTCGGAACTCGCCGGCAACACGCTGCGGAGCACCGGCTTTCGAGGGCGCTACGACGCCGCAGTCCTCGCGATCCGTCGTCACGACGACGACCTTCCCGGCAAGCTCGGCACCGTCGTGCTGCGTCCCGGTGACGTGCTGCTCGTGCTGGCCACCCCCGAGTTCGAGCGCCAGTGGCGCGGGCACGGCGACTTCAGCGTGATCGCGTCACTCGATGCGCCGCCCCCGGTGCGCCGCCAGCGATCGGCGATCGTGATCGTGGCCATCGTGGCGATGGTGGCCTTGACGGTGACGAACCTTCTCGACCTCATGGAGGCAGCGCTCGTCGCGGCCGTGGCGCTGGTGGTGCTTCGGGTGATCAGTGCCACCGAGGCAAGGCGGGCCGTCAACCTGAATGTCGTGCTCACGATTGCCATGTCGATCAGCCTCGGTACCGCGGTCGCCGTGAGCGGGCTCGCGGTCGAGATGGCCGCGCTACTCGGCGATCTCGGCGATCCCTTCGGCAATACCGGACGTCTCGTGGCGGTGTTGGCCGCCACGATGATCCTCACCGAGGTGCTCTCGAACAATGCCGCTGCGGCGGTCATGCTGCCGGTGGCGACGGCGACCGCGTTGGATGCCGGGCTCGACGCGCGCTCGTTCGCCATCGTGGTGTTGATCGGGGCGTCGTGTTCATTCCTGTCGCCGATCGGCTATCAGACCAACCTGATGGTGTACGGCCTCGGCGGCTACAAGTTCCGCGACTTCACGCTCGTCGGAGCACCGCTCACACTGGCCACACTCATCGTCACCCCGATCGTCGTCCCCCTCGTCCTCGGCCTCTGA
>JBGTEH010000538.1:0-23601 GCA_041747915.1 Ilumatobacteraceae bacterium | reverse complement strand
GACGCCCACGTGGCGTGGCACGGCAGCCGTCGGCGTCGGCCTGCTGGCACTGGCCGTGCTGCTCGCCAACACGCTGTCGAAGGCTGACCTCTTTGCGTCGACCGGAGCGTGGGGTCTTGCCATCGTCGGGCTGTCACTGATCCCACTCGTCGGCTGCGGCGGCCGACTGTCGCTGTGCCAGCTCACCCTCGCCGGAGTCGGGGCGGTGGTGGTTTCGCACACCGGAAGCGACGGCAATCCACTCTCACTGGTGTTCGCCGGGCTCGTCGCCGGCGGTGTCGGTGTCCTCGTGGCCCTGCCCGCGCTTCGATTGTCAGGCATCTACCTGGCGCTCGCCACCGCCGCGTTCGCGATCATCATGGACAACTGGATCTTTGCACTGCCGTCGTTCACGGTCTTCGGCAATGACATCTCGATCTGGTCGACCGGCTCGTTGGACTTCACGAGGTTCAGCATCGGCGACTTGTCGGTCGAGGGCACCACCGAGTACTTCATGTTCGGAGCGATCGTCTTCGTTGTTATGGCCGCTCTCGTGACTGCGATCCGCCGTTCGACGTTCGGTTTGCGTCTGCACGCGCTCAACGACTCCGAGGCGGCGTACGCAACGCTCGGCATGAACCGACAGGCCGCCGTCCTCGCAGTGTTCGGCGTCTCGGCAGCCATGGCAGGCATCGGCGGCGGCATCTTTGGTGCCGCCGTGCAGTCGAGCGCAGCCAACCGGTTCGACTTCTTCACCGGGCTCACGCTGCTGTTGATCATGGTGGTGTTCGGCCTGCGCTCGCCAACCAGCGCCGCGGTGGCCGGCTTCTATCTCGGCAGCCCGCTCATCGCGAACCTCTTCCCCGGCACTGCACCGATTCCGCTCGTGCTGATCGGGCTCGCGGGCGTGACGCTCGGCCGCAATCCGCGTGGGCTGATCCCGCGGTCGACCTCGGTTCTGGCGAGAGCATTCGCGCTCATCTCCGGTTCGGGGCCGCGGTCGTCGAGCACGCTCAGCAGCCAAGCGCGGTCCCCCGCAGAGTTCAGTGCGCCAATCGAAGCCCTCGGCCTGCTCAGCCCTTTCACCGCTGACGATGTCGCCGCGCTCGACCGCCGACTCTCGCTCTCGACATCGAGGTTGCAGCGTGGGGCTTGAGGTCGCGAACATCCAGGTGCGATTCGGCGGCATGATCGCCCTCGACGGGGTGTCGCTCGCGGTGCCTGCGGGGCAGGTCACCGGCCTCATCGGGCCCAACGGAGCCGGCAAGACCACGCTGTTCAACGTGATCACCGGTCTGCAGCGACCCACCAATGGCACCGTTGTCCTCGACGGCACCGACATCACCGACTCGCCGCCGTACCGCCGCGCCCGCCTCGGTCTCACCCGCACGTTCCAGCGCCTCGAGCTGTTCGGCACGCTCACCGTTCGCGAGAATCTGATCGTTGCTGCATCCGCAACCAAGCGGGCGGCGCCGAGCGTCGACGATGTGGTCGATCGCCTCGCCCTCGGCGACGTCGTCGACCGACGTGCCGACGAGCTGCCGACCGGGATCGGCCGCCTGGCCGAACTCGGCCGCTGCCTCCTGATCGCGCCGACGGTGCTCCTGCTCGACGAGCCGGCATCAGGTCAGACAGAGCAAGAGACGGACGTGTTCGCAACCGTCCTGGAAGAACTCGCCACCGATGGCCTCGCGGTGCTGCTCGTGGAACACGACATCGACCTGGTGGCGCGAGTGTCCGCAAGCGTGGTCGTGCTCGACACGGGAACGGTGTTGGCCACTGGTACGCCCGAGGAGATTCAACTCGATCGCGCCGTGCGTGACGCCTACCTCGGCGCCGAGGTCGCGCAGTGACCGTGGCAGCGATCGTGGCCGCTCCTGCGATCGAATTCGACCGAGTGTGTGCTCGATACGAGCGCGTCGAAGTCCTCCACGACGTCTCGGTCTCCATCCCCGCCGGATCGGTCTTCGCCGTGCTGGGCCCGAACGGAGCGGGCAAGACGACGATGTTGTCGGTGGTCGCCGGGTTGCTGCCGACAACGGCGGGACGTCTTCGCATCACCGGGAACGACGTGAGCCATCTCGATGCCACCACCCGAGCCCGCCTCGGAATCTGTCTGATCCCGGAGGGCCGAGGGGTGTTCCCCACCCTTACGGTCAGCGAGAACCTCTGGATGATGACGCATCTCGGCGCATCGAGATCCGACATCGAAGCTCAGGCCTTTATGCGATTTCCGCAGCTCAGTGATCGCCGCAACCAGCTCGCGGGCACCATGTCGGGCGGCGAGCAACAGATGCTTGGCCTCGCACGCGCCCTGAGCACCAACCCGGCCATCCTTCTGCTCGACGAACTGTCGATGGGCCTGGCACCCAAGGTGGTCACCGAGCTGTACGACGTCGTCGTACGGGTCGCTCGCGAGGAACACCTCACGGTCGTGCTCGTCGAACAGTTCGCTCGCACCGTTTTGTCCGTTGCGGATCGCGCCGCGCTTGTGTCGACCGGCCGGGTCCTCGAGGTGGGCACGCCCGACCAGATCGAGGCCGAGCTCCAGGCGGCGTACCTCGGCACCATCAACCACTCCGTTGCCCACACCCCGTACCAGGCACTCGAAGATCGAATCGACCACGACCAGGGAGCACCATGACCACCTCCGACCGCACCGCCCAGCTCGATGCCGACCTCCGCTCCATTGCTGCGTCGTCTCGCCCCCATGGGCGCGACGCCGGGCTCACCGCGTTGGGCGTGTTGTTGATGATCTCCGGGATCGTGGTGGCGATCATCGGTTACGCCATCTCCGCAACGACATCGGACCCGTTGCGCCAGAGCGACGCTCGAGCGCTCGGACCGATCGCCATCACCCTGGCGATCGCCGGGTTGGCACTGTTCCTTCGGTACTCGACCGCACAGTTCATGCGGTTCTGGCTTGCTCGGCTGATCCACGAGCGCCAACGCACCAACGACTCTGAACCCGTCACCTGAGAGGACCCGACATGCTCGTCATCACCGGACCCACCGGCAACGTCGGAACCGAGTTGACCCGATCGCTCGCACAACAGGGCGACGACGCCCCGCCGTACCGTGTGGCCGCTCGCGATCTCGAGCGCATCCATCGCGAGTTCGGCGAGCACGTGCCGACGGTCTTTCTGGACTTCGACGATCGAGGTACGTGGAGCCAGGCGCTTGCCGGCGTCAGCACGTTGTTCCTGCTCTATCCGGTCCCCAAGCCCAAGACGGTCAGGACGTGGATGAAGCCGTTCGTCGATGCTGCGGTCGCCGCGGGCGTCGAACACGTCATCTACGTGACGGTGCCCGGCGCCGACCACCTGAAGTTCGTCCCCCACTACAAGGTCGAACGCCACATCGAGGCGACCGGCACGGCTCACACGTTCCTGCGGTGCAGCTACTTCGCCCAGAATCTGGTGCGCAACATCTCGACGCACGGAGTCGACATCGCCGAACACGACGAGATCTACATCCCGGGCGGAAAGGGCAAGACGACGTTCATCGACTCACGCGACGTCGCCGACGTCATCATCGACATCGTCGCCGACCCTGCGTCCCACGCCAACCAGACGTATCTCCTCACCGGCCCGCAGCGCCTCGATTTCTTCGAATGCGCCGAGATCCTGACCGAGGTGCTGGGACGACCGATCCGCTACGCGAAGCCGTCCATGGTCAGGTTCTGGAGACGGCTGAAACAGCGCAAGGTCACCTGGGACACGATTGCGTTCATGACGATCGTGTACACGCTCACCCGCTTCGACCGCAACGATCCCCAGAGCAGCGATCTCCCCCGGCTGCTCGGCCGCGATGCCACCACGTTCCGAACATTCGCCGAGGACTACAAGTGGCGATGGGACACCCAGACCTGGACCTGAGAGTCAGCCCACGAACCGAGATCGAGGAGGCGTTGTGTACGAAATCCGAGAGGTGACCATGGGCCAGGGCTTCGAGCCGGGCGGTGTGATCGCTGTTGGCTGGTACGACGGAGTGCATCGTGGACACCGCTCGGCGCTGGAGCACCTTCGCCGTGTGGCCGACGAGCGCGGCGTGCGGACCGGACTGGTCATCCTCGACGACGACCGTGACGAGCGGCAGTTGACGAGCATCAACCAACGACTCGCACTGATCGAGGACACGGGACTCGTCGACACCGTCTGGGTCGTCACAGCCCCCGTCGACGAGTGGTCCGGCCATGCACCGCGATTCATTCGCGAGGTCCTCCTCCATCGCACCGGCGCCGGAGCGGTGCTGACGACGACGAGCAATCTGCAAGGTCCGATGGTGCAGGCGTTCGGCCAGCAACTCGTCGACCTGGCCAAGGCCGACGACGTGTCCGTCGTGTCGCTCGAAGAGGCGCAGCAGGAATGGAACCTCCTCGAGCAGACCTGCTCGTCGGCCGACGTGGCGGCGCTCCTCGATTCAGGTGACGTTGCGGGCGCCGCTGTGCTGCTCGGGCGATTTCACGAGATGGCCGGCGTCGTCGAGCACGGCGATCAACGAGGTCGCACGCTCGGATTCCCGACCGCCAACGTCGCTATGCCGGTCTCGTTCGTCATCCCCGCCGAGGCGGTCTACGCCGGACTGCTCACCGCCACCGACGGCATCGCCCGGCCCGCGGCGATCTCCCTCGGCCGACGCCCGACCTTCTACCCCGACGGACTCGCACTGCTCGAGGCACACGTGATCGACTTCGGCGGCGACCTCTACGGACAGACGGTCACAGTGCAGTTCGTCGACAAGATCCGTGATCAACGCCGCTTCGACGGCCCCGACCAACTCGGCGCCCAACTCCGCGCCGACATCGACACCGCCCGCACCCTCCTCGCGTCAACCGACTTACCTCAGCGATGAGATTGTGGCGCGGCCGGCGTACCTGAATCTCATCGCTCCGGGGGTGCGGGGTTGGACATGGAACGGAAACGGGCCTCGGCTTGCGCGCTGACGCGGGTTCCCGGGGCTTCGACTCGGGCGACGCCCGGGACCGACTCGATGGCGTCCTTGACCGTGCCGAACCACGTCAGCGTCTTCCACGAGCACCCGGTGCACATGCCCGTGAAGCGCACGACGACGACCGCTCCCGCCGGCTCGTCGGGCCCGACCGACACGACCTCGATGCCGCCGCCGTGCATCCGCAGACGGCCATTGACCCAGGTGACGGTGTCGTCGAGCGCCTGCTCGTCGATCACGGCAGCGCCACACCCATCAGCCGGGCGAAGTTGGCGCCGAGGATCTTGCGACGGTCGTCGTCGGTGATCTTCGGCAGGCCGTACCCGTCGCACATGTCGTCGGGAACCTGCAGATCCATGAAGGCCTTCAGGTACGGCGCGGGAGGCCCGGCCAGCGCCGCCTCGGACCCGTAGAGCAACTTGTCGACACCCACCTTGGCCAACAGATTGCCGACCTGCCACTGCACCTGACGCGGAGCGATCGGCGTGAACGCAAGGTTGGCCGACAGCGCGAGGTACATGTTGGGGAAGCGACCGGCGATCGCGACCGTCTCGTCGAAGTACGGCATCGCGAGGTGATGCATGACGAAGTTCATGTCGGGGAAGTCGCGACACGGCGCTTGGAGGTCGTTCGGCTTGCCCCATTCGAGGTTGTCGGTTCCGAACGGGATCCCCTTGTGGAACTGCACTACGTCGACGCCGACCTCGCGGCACTTGGCGTACATCGGGTAGGCGATCGCCTCGTCGTCGCAGCTCCAGGGCGCGTCGATGTGAGCGTTGTAGAACTTGAACGACACCGCGCCCAGTTCGGTTCGCTGGCGTTCGATCTCCTCGAGAGCGAAGCTCAACCCGTGATAGCTCGGATCGACACCACCGCAGAACAACACCTGATCGGGGTAGGCCGCCGCCATCGCGTGCTGAAGTGCAACAGGCGCCCAGAAGTCGGGATACCAGTCGAAGACCGGAACGACCTGCGCCATCGCCATGTCGGTCGGCGACTCCTCGAACACGAGGCGATACATGTCCTCGACCGACATCTTCGTCGCGTAGTCGAGGTCGCCGCCGTGGATCGGCCGCAGCATCTCGCCCATGCCGACCTGCATGTCGCGCACGAACGAACTGTCGTACCTCGCCGGGTTCAGGTTCTCGTTCGACATGTCGTGGAGGTGGATCACACAGTCGAACACGAAGATGTCATCGATCACGATTGCTCCGATCGGTTCGGCACGAGAACAGCTCGACCTGTGTGGCCGGACTCGACGATCCACTCCATCGCCTGCGCCGCCTCGGTCAACGCAAAGGCGGTGACGTCGAGCGACAGCCGACCGTCGGCGAGGCGGGCGAGCAGATCCGGGGCCACCGCCCGGCCGTCGCCGTCTCGGCGGATCATGTTGAGCGGGTGCAGGCTCACGTCGCGCTGCATGAACGCGGGGAGGTCGAGTTCGATCGTCGTACCTGCCAGGTACCCGACGAGCACCGCTCTGCCGCCCGGGCGGACCCACGGCAACACCCTCGACAACACGGATCCACCAACGGTGTCGATCAACAGATCGACCTCCACCCCAGCGGGCTCGGTTCGGCCGTCGACGACAACACCGCTCACCCCGGCGGGCAGGACGTCCAGACGCTCCGGCCGCGACACGGTGGCGACCACTTCGGCACCGAACTCCAGTGCGAGCTGCACTGCGATCGCTCCCACCGCTCCGGTCGCGCCGGTGATCGCGACGGTCTGTCCGACGGCGATGTCACCGATCGTGTGGAGAGCGACCCACGCCGACGTGCACGGCGAGAAGAAGGCGGAGCCCTGCTCGAACGACACGCCGTCGGGGAGTCGCCCGAGCGCCGCGTCGGGCGCGAGCACCTGCTCGGCCCACGTTCCATCGGACACGGTTCCGAGCCCGCCCCCGCGTACCCAGACCCGGTCGCCCGGCTCGTAGGTGTCGCTGGCCAGCACGATGCCGGCGGCCTCCACCCCTGGCGTGTACGGCAGCGGGGGGTGACGGAGGAACGCTCCGGACCAGATGGTGCGATCGACATGGCCCACCGTTGCGGCGCGGACCTCGACGAGCGTGTGGCCGCCCGACACGACGGGCGCGGCCACCTCCTCGACGCGCACCGCGACGTTCCACTCGCCCACTCGTACCGCTCTCATCCGGCCACCCCGATCGGGTTCTGGTCGAGGAACTCGACGACCGCACGGGAGAACTCGTCGGGAAGCTGGTCGGGCAGCGGCACCATGCCACCCTCGATGTCGACGATGTCGATCGACGCGGCATTGACGAGCTGCTCGCGCAGTTCTTCCCCGTGGGGGAAAGCGAAGGGATCGTCGGTGGCGCGAATCAGCCGTGTCGGAGCGACGATTCGCGCGATCGAGTCCTCCATGCGATAGGTCGCAACCGCGGTGTGACCGCCCTCGACGTCGTCGATCACCACGAGCGCATCACGAACGAACGCGAGCAGGAGATCGGGCCGCTCGGACGGATAGAACCCCATGCGCCTCTGCCACAGGTCGGTGAGGTGCGACCCGTCCGGCCTCGCCTCGACCTCGTCGATCGGCGGCCGCTCGGCCCGATCCCGACGGAACGCTGAATTCGTGAACGGGGTCGACGACAGCACGAGGGCACCCACGCGCTCGGGGTGACCAGCGGCGATCTCGATGGCGATCACGCCGCCCGTGTGGTGGCCGACCACGTGAGTGCGTTCGATACCGAGGTGGTCGAGCAGCTCGATCGCCACCGCCGCCCACCGCTCGATCGACACCGCCCCGACGCCCCTGGCCGAGTCACCGAAGCCGAGTGTGTCCATGGCAATCGCCCGGTAGTGGTCGCCCACCTGCGGCAGCACCCACTGGAACTCGCGCCAACTCCGAGGCGTCTGGTGCAGCAGCAGTAGCGGTGGCGCGTCTGGCGGGCCGCATTCGGCCCAGTGGATCTGGCCGTCGGTGAGCGCCGCGAATGCCCTCGTGATCGCCGCCGCGGTCTGCGCAGTGTCAGACATCGTCGTCTCCATCTTCGATCATTCTCTCACGTTTTCATGGCGGTCGTCACGGAAACGTCCTACCATTCCGAGATGATCGACGCCGCCGACACTCATCCCGAACACCCCAACGCCACCAAGGTTCGGCGAGCCCACGAGGCCTTCAAGAGCGGAGACATGGACACGGTCCGCCAGATCTTCGACTGGGAATCGATCCGTTGGGTGCTCCCCGGCACGAGCCTGGTGTCCGGCGTCGACACCGGCATGGAGGAGGTGTTCGCCAACTTCGGCAAGTGCCACGAGTTGACCGACGGAACCTACATGGCGGTCGGCTTCGACTACATGGGCAGCGACGATCACGCCGTGGCGCTCGCTCATCTGACGGCCACGCGTGGCGACAGGACTCTGGACATCGACGAGGCCGTCATCTTCACCGTCGGACCCGACGGTCGGTTCTCTCAGGCCTACCATCTCGCCTACGACCAGTACGCCTGGGACGACTTCTTCGGCTGACCGAGTAGTTCGTCGAGATCGGACGCGATCACGTCAGGGCGTGAGGTGAGTCGAAACGGTCTCGGCGAGCCACGCCAGTTCGTCGATGTCTTCGACGCAGCCGAAGAACACCAGCTCGTCGGCGCCGGCTGCGGTGTACTCCTCGATCGCCTGCTGCACACCGTCGGCGCCGGTGGCGACCGACCCTCGCACGAAGTCGGGCGGGCCACCTTCGATGAGGTACGTGTCGCGCCACTCGAGCGCACGATCGGCGTTCTTCTCGCTGGCGTACCACGTGCCCGCAACGATCCGCGGCGAACCCTCTCGACGCGACTCCGCCCACGCCGCATTCACTGCGGCGACGTCGTAGGCCATGAATTCGGCCTTGACTCCGCCCCCGAGATAACCATGGCCATTGCGCACCATGCGCCGCAGCGCCGGCTTCGACGCTCCCCCGACGAGCAGTTGCATCCCCGGGTCGGGGACCGGGCCGAGCGAGTGCGGTGGATTCTTCGGCGTGGCAAGCGCGAGCAGCGCATCGAGGCACGCATCGGTCACGGTGCCGCGCTCCTCCCAGGGCACGCCGACGGCCGCGTAGTCCTGCGGCCGTGCGCCGGCCGCAACGCCGAGCGTGAACCGTCCCGGAGCGAAGCGGCTCAGCGTGGCGCACTCCTTGGCGAACACCGCCGGCGGGCGCATCGGCGCGATGAAGATGTTCGCCAGCAACTCGATACGAGTCGTGACGGCCGCGGCCGCGGCGAGCGACAGCACCGCGTCGGACGTGTCGTACACGAGGCGATCCGCAACGCCGAGGCTCGAGAAGCCGGCCTCGTCGGCCATTTTCGCCCACTCGAAGATCGTGGAGCCCATCACGCCGGGAACGCCGTGAGGCAGGTGCACGCCGATCTTGGTGTCCGCGGGGTTGTTGCTCATGAAGTCCCTCCCAGTGCTCGGCCGGTCGGTCGCCAGCTCGATCGACAGAGTAGCTCGTTTCCGTGACGCCCGTCACCTCAACGCAAGGTCAACCGGTGCCCTCGAACTACGGTTGGAACATGGAACAGGAGCAGCTTCGAGTTCATCGTGAGGACGTGGTGGCCGAGCACATGCGAGCCGAAATGGCCGGCGACCTCGACGCGACGCTCGCCACGTTCACCGGCGATCCCGAGTACGACATCGTGCCGATTCCGGTCGTGCACCGCGGCGACGGCGAGGTTCGCGGCCTGTTGTCCAACCTGCTCGGAGCGTTCCCCGACCTCGGATTGCATGCGAACGTGCTGCGTCACGCCGACGATGCCATCGTGATCGAAGGTCTCATGACCGGCACCCATCGCGGCCCGTACGCCGGGTTCGCGCCCACCGGCCGCGAACTGAACCTTCGGGCCGCCATCTTCTTCACGTTCGACGGACCCGACCTTCGTCGCGAGACGGTCTACTACGACGAGCTCACGCTGCTCGCCCAACTCGGCGTCCTACCCGTCGGTTTCCCTCCAGCGCCCTGAGCAGCTCCGAAATTTTCCTCCGAGTGCGCGCTGAGCGCGCACCCGCAGGAAAATTTGGGGGGTGAACGTGTTGGCGCCGTGGGGCTTAGTAGTGGGTGCGGACGTTGTCGAGGGGGGCTCCCGCGGCGTAGCGGTGGAGTTGCACGCCGGCAAACCGATAGGCGCGACGCATCCACTGCTTCGACGAGCCGGCTGTGTGCGGCGTGATCACGAGATTCGGAGCACCCCACAACGAGTGTCCCTCGGGCAGGGGTTCGGGATCGGTCACGTCGAGCGCCGCACTCAACCGCCCGGCACGAAGCTCGGCCTCGAGTGCCGATTGGTCGATCATCGCCCCGCGCGCCCCGTTGATCACGAGCGCCCCGTCCGGCAGCAGCGCGAGACGACGGGCATCGAGCAGACCACGCGTCGCTTCGGTCAAGGGCGCCATCAGGATCACGATGTCGGCATGCGGCAACAACTCGTCGAGTTCGTCGGGAGTGTGGACACTCGGACGCCGGTTGAATGCCACGCGAGTGATGGCGCAGCCGAACGGCACGAGGAGATCCTCGATGCGGCGCCCGATCGAGCCGTATCCGACGATCAATACACCAGCAAGATCGAGATCTTCGAACGGGATCTGCTCGGGCGGTGTGGTCAGTGCGTTGCCTCGGGTGTCCCATCGGCCATCGCGCGCGGCGGCAAAGAACTGCGGGAACCCGCGGCGCATCGCAATCGCCATACCGACCGCCCATTCGGCAACCGGGATGTCGTGCACCCCGCTCGCATTGCAGAAGGTGACCCCTTCCGGAACGTGCGGAAGCATCATCTCGACACCCGCGTTGAGCGTCTGGATCATCCGCAGTTGGGTGAACTCGCCGAGACGAGGGACGAGGTGACGGAACTCCGCGGCGAGGATCAGGAACTCGGCGGCGAGATCTTCGCTCGACGGCTCCGCTCCTTCGTCGAGCAGACGCAGTTCGAAGCCGTCCGGAAGCGTGCCGAGCTCGTCGAGGAGCGCCGTCGATGGTGCCAGCGCAATGCGCATCATCGACCGAGGAACTCCACGACGAGTTCGTTCCACTCGTCGGCGCGCTCGACGTTGGGACAGTGTCCGCACGGGTCGAACACGGTGACCTCGCACTGCGCAATGGCGGCGGCGATGCCGAGCGCGTACCCGGGCTCGCGCAGCTTGTCCTGCGCTCCGGCGGTCAGCAGCGTCGGTACCGACACCAGTTCGTAGGGAGTGTCGTCGGTGTTGCCGAAGTCGCCCCGGGTAGGGGCGAACGGTGCTCGAAGTCGGGGTGCAGACACGAACTCCCACTGGCCTGGTTCGAGACTCGCCTCGTGGTACAGCCGCACGAAGTCGTCGTCGTCCCAGAGTGGAGCGTGGATGACCTGTTGGAGTTGCGACCGCATCTGTTCGAACGATCCGTCGTACTCCTGCAGGATCGTGCGCGCCTCGTTGAGCGGGCTGAAGCCTCCGCCGGACACCAGCACCATCCGACGTACCGGGAACGGATCGGGTGCGTCGGTCGCCATGGCCTTCACGAGGAACGTGCCCCCCATCGACAGGCCGACTACATCGACACCGTCGGGGTGCAGGTCGCGGTCGGCGAATGTCATCACGTCGAAGAAGCGCACCATGTGATCGAGCATTCGGGCATTGCCCCTGGCGAAGTCGCGCAGTTTGTCGGTGCGACCGAACCCCAGCCAGTCGGGTGCGATCACCCGGTGCCCCGCCGCGGCGAGTGCGGCGAAGTTGCGGTGCCAGCTGTTGTAGGCGTTCTCGCCGTAGCCGCCGGCATGGAGGAGCACGACCGGCGAGCCCACACCAGCCTCCCAGTAGTGGGTCCTGATGCCGTCGATGACCAGATATCGGCTCGTTGCGATGTCGCTCATGCGTTACTCCGTTCTGACGAGATGCGTTCCGATGACATGGGCCACGTCGACCAGTCGTGCGGTCGAACGTCGGCGACCGCCACCGTGCGTCGACGCCGCGCCGAGAGTCGCACGGCAGCCGTGCCCTCGATGTCGTCGGGCGTCCAGACCACCGAGTAGTCCAAGGTGACGGTGGCCGAGCGCACACCGTGCAGGCGCGCCAGTTCGGCTTCGGCGGCACGCGCCATGGTCGGCCCGTAAGCGCAGCACGCAGACGTGACACACATCGTGACGGTCACCGAGCCGAGCCCCTCGTCGATGACGACGCTCGGAATCAAACCCATCTCGCGCAAGCCGAGCGGCTCGCCGAGCGCGTTCGAACATGGGTCGACGACACGGTTCAATGCGTCATCGACGGCCTGCGCATCGATCACGACGGCGATCCGTGCTGGAAACCCGCCGCACCGGCAGCTGCAACCTGAGCGGCGAGTGCGTCACCGTGCGACTCGCCGACGACGTCACCCCACACCGAGTACGGCGCCCTCATCTCGGTGGCCGCACGACGCCGACTCCACTCGTCACCGTCCAGCAACGCCATGTGCGCGTCGAGGTCGAGGCCCACCATGTCGGCCCAGTTCCGACCGAGGATCCGAGCCTTCAACTCACGATCGAGCGGCGGGAGCTGATATCGATCGGCGAGGTCCTCGTCGAGGCTCAGGTCCCAGAAGCGGTCGAGAACCACCTGCGGATGGGTGAAGTTCGCGCCGGTCGCCCAGATGATCTTGGTCGGCCCACCCCAGAACAGCATCATCGCCAGCGCCTCTTGGAACAGCCGAGGCGCCTTGAGTAACAGCAGACTCGTGACCTCGAAGTTGGCGAACACGTTCGGGAACCGGGCCAGTGCATACGCCGTCTCGTCGACGAACGCCATGCCGGCATGCACGATCTCGAAGGCGAGGTCGGGGAACGCCATGGCGGCGCCCTCCACATCGTCGATCCGATACGGCGCCAGCGGCACCGGACCGTTGGGCAGCGCCTTGTGCACAGCCACCACTCGAAGGCCACGCTCGCGGACTCGCTCATAGATCGGAAACAGCGCCTCGGGGTCGTCCATCCGGAACGTGCGGTACGGGTCGACCTGATCCGGATAGAACTTCACGCCCAGCGCGTCGGGAATCTCAGCGAGCTGTTCGTCGAGATCGTCGAGTGTTCGCTCGAGGCCGAGAGTCGGATCGATGCCCACGTACACGAACGAACGGCCCAGGTGCTCGGCGCGCAGTTGGATCGCCTTGGCACGACTGCAAAGACCGTCGTGGAACAGCGAGTCGAGCCGCAGGGTGTGGTACACCGCAATGTCGACGGCACTCTCCAGACACAGCGTGTCCATCAGCGTCGACACCTGCTGGTCGGCCTGGAACCACCCCCGCGGGGCCTGGAACTCGGGCGGATTCCAGTGCGAGTGCAGCTGGTAGAACCCCTCTCGCACCATCGGGCCGATCGGACCGTGGGCGTTGGCCTCACTCAAGTTGTACGGATGGACGACACCATCGATCACCGCAATCCCGTCGATCACGGCATCGCCTTGCCGTTGCGGATGCGATCGAGCAGCACCGCCGACACGAGCACGACGCCCGAGACGATGCCGTACCAGAACGGGCTGATGCCCGCGAGGGTGATGCCGTTGGACAGCACACCGAGGAACAGAACACCCAGCAGTGTGCCCAGCAGCGTTCCGCGCCCACCCATGAACGAGGTGCCCCCCAGCAGGACCGCGGCCGCCGCGGTGAGTTCGATGCCCGTCGCCGCGCTCGGTGAGGCACCGAGCAGCCGGCTGGAATCCATCACCGAGGCGAGGCCCGCCAGCGTGCCGGCGATCACGAACACGCTCACCGCGACCGCTGTCACGTTGATGCCGGCGAGACGCGCTGCTTCACGATTTCCGCCGCATGCGTAGACCATCCTGCCGAACCCGGTGTAGCGCAACACCAGGATGCCCGTACCGAGCACGACGAGCGCGATCCACACGAGCCAGGGGATGCCCACCAGTTCGCCCTCGTTGATCCGCCGGATCAGGCTGACCTCGAACAGCGACTGCGTCTGGCCGCCCGTGCGCACCTGTGCGATACCCCGGAACGCCTGCCCGGTCCCCAGCGTGACCACGAGGAACGAGAGTCCCACCTTGCCGATCAACATCCCGTTGAGCAGCCCGCACAGCATCGCCAGCACGATGACGGCGAGGATCGCCAACCAGGCCGACCAGCCGTTGCCGAGAAGTTCTGCCATCGCCACCCCGCAGAGCGCAATGATGCCGCCGAGCGAGAGATCGATGCCGCCGTTCAAGAGCACGAACGTGAGGCCGACTGCAACGACGAGCACGACCGCATTGGCCTCGAGGATCGTCAACCAGTTCTGCCAAGTGAAGAACGTGTCCTGCGTGAAGCTGAGGTACACGCACAGGACGACGAGCACCCCACCGACACCGGCGTAGGTGTCGAGAGCGTGACGGAACCGGTCCCAGTTCGACCCGACGCGCCCCGACACGACGACTCCACCGGAGCCCGGCTCCCGTTCGAGCAGTGCTGCTGAGGTCGGGTCGTCGATCGAGGATCCGTGCACCGGCAGCGCCGGATCAGGCTCGACGTCGAAGCGTGGACGTGTCATGTGCGGGTCCCTCCTGCGCTCAGCAGCGCGATCAGCTCCTCGGTGGCTTGTTCTCGGGCGAGTTCGCCCACCGCCTCGCCGTCGTGCAGCACGATGATGCGATCGCAGAGGCCGAGCAGTTCGAGCAGATCGGATGATGCGAGCAGCACTCCGACGCCTCGTGCGAGCATTCGGTCGATGATTTTGTAGATCTCGGCTTTGGCGCCGATGTCGACGCCGCGTGTCGGTTCGTCGAGCAGCAGCACGGTCGGATCGTGATCGAAGCATCGGGCGAGCAACACCTTCTGCGCGTTGCCACCCGAGAGGTTGGCGACGGGCGTGTCGATGCTGGTCGTCCTGACCCCGTAGGTGGCGACTGCCTCGTGGGCGCGCTTGCGGTCGAGCCGCCGATTCGTTCGACGCGTGATGCGGTGGCGCGACAACGCCATGTTGCCCACGACCAGGTCGTGGGCGATCAGACCTTGGGCCCAGCGGTCCTCCGGCACGAGGCTGACCCCGGCCTCGATCGCGCGTCGCGGCGATCCTGTCCGCACGGGCTTCGACGACACCACCATCGTCCCCGCCTGTGCCTTTCGGCAGCCGGCGAGGGTTTCAAGGAGTTCCGATCGACCGGAGCCCACCAGTCCCGCGAGGCCGACGATCTCGCCGGAGCGAACCGAGAGCTCGATCGGGTGGGGCGACCGGTCGGTCACCAGGGCTGTCACTGCCAGCACGACCTCACCGAGTGGATGATGATGCTTCGCGTAGAAGTCGCCCAGTTCGCGTCCGACCATCATCGAACTGATCCTCTCGTCCGACAGCTCGTCGCGACCGAGCTCGCCGACCGGCGAGCCGTCGCGCAGCACGAAGGCTCGATGCGAAACTCGACGGATCTCACGGAGGCGATGCGTGATGATGATCGCCGCCATGTCGTATTCAGCGCAACGGCGCTCGACCACCCGGAACAGGTGCTCGGGATCGGGCAGGCGGGTCGTCGCCTCGTCGAGGATCAGCACTCGCGGTTCCGACGCGAGCGCCTTGGCGACCTCGACGAGTTCGCGAGCGCCCTGGGGCAGCGCGCCGAGCGGAAGCAGCGGGTCGACATCGAGGCCCACCTCATCGAGGTAGCGCGACGCGTCGCGAACGAGTTCACGCTTTCTGACAACTGTCCAGGGCCGACCCAGCCGATGCAGGAGCACGTTCTCCGCGATGGTCATGTGCGGCTCGGCCGTCGGCTCCTGCGACACGAGCGCGACCCCGGCGCGCAGCGCTGCGTCGGGCCCGCTGAACGACACCAGCTCACCGTCGAGACGGATCGTGCCTGAATCGGGCGCGATGACCCCACAGATGATCTTGGCGAGCGTCGACTTGCCGGAGCCGTTCTCGCCCGCAAGCGCCAGCACCTCACCTCGTGCGAGTTGTAACGTGACACGGTCGAGTGCAACAACCGGCCCGAACGACCGCGAAATGTTCTCGACGGTGAGCACTTCCGGCGAGATACTCGCTGGTGGTTCGATCGAGACTGGGGTCGAGGCGGCGCTCATCGAGTGATCACGACCCCGGCCACGTCGTCCACCCCGCGAGGACCAGGGGAGACGACGTGGAGGTCACGGTCGGGTCAGACCCTGACGATGAAGGTTCGTCCGTCGATCTCCTGTTGAGCGATCCCGCTGTCGACGCCCCGGTCGGCGGGGTTCACCCAGTCGGCGACGTTGCTGGCATCGATGGCGACGCTCTCGACGTACACGTTCGGCGGAATCTCGACCCCACAGATCGCTGCAGCGGCGCTGTAGGCGAGCGCTCGAGCGATCAGGTCCTGCTGGAGATCGTATGTGGCAGCGATGCGGCCGGCTTCCACGAGCGGGATCGCCTCGGGCTGGCCGTTGATCGACACGAGCGCCGGGGCCCACGAGTCGTCGAACGTCGCCGCAACGCCAACTGCGGAGGTGTCGTTGAAGGTCCAGATGCCGGCGAGATCGGGATACTGCTGCTTCCACGCCTCGGCAATGGATTGCGCAGCACCGGGATCGCCGGGGTTGCCACTGGTCTGCGTGTCGACCACATTCAGGCCCACCTCGGCGGCCGCCGCGGCGAACGCTTCGGCTTCGCGCACGAGGACCGTCGCAAACGGCGGCCCGATGATCGCAGCCACCTCGCCGTCGCCGACGAGCGCTTTCAGCGCGGCGGCACCGGCGGCGGCGGCGCTTTCGACGTCGGCGTTGACGGCGGTCACGTAGCGTTCGTCGTCGTTCGGGGTGTCCTGTACGACGACCGGCGTGCCGCCGTCGATCACTTCTTGGAGCACGTTGTCGGTCACCGTCGGGTCGACGGGATTGATGATCAACACGTCGACACCCTGCTGCTGCAGCGTCTGGATGTCGGCGACCTGCTTGCCCGGATCGAACTGCGCGTTTACTCCGATGTACTCGGCACCGACCGCTTCGAGCTGGGCGGTCATCACCTGATCGATCAGTGCGAAGTTCGGGTCGGGGATCGGTTGGCTGTAGCCGATGACCGCTCCTTCGAGCTCTGGGCACTCCGGAAATCCACCGGCCTCCTCCGCGGCCTCGGTGGTCGCGGGAGCGTCGGTGGTGGCGGCCGCGTCGGTGGTGGCGGGTGCCTCCGTGGTCTCGGTGGTCTCGGCTGCGTCCGTTGCCGCAGGAGCCTCGGTCGCCGCGGTCGTGGCGTCCGAGCTGTCGTCGTCGCTCCCGCACGCGGCAACGACGAGTGTTGCTGCAGCGACGAGTGCAATCGTCGTACGACGTGTTCTTCTCATGATTCCTCCCCAGTCGTGCCGCCACTGACGACGGCTGCCGGCGGATACCGGCCGGTGCAATGTCTAGCACTTTGGTGACGCTCGCCACAAGAGGTCTAGATAGATTTCGACGCCCTTGCCCCTCGTGAGACGATGTGGCATGTCTCGCACGAGGTTCCGGGCGTGAAGCTGTTCTCGCACCGCAAGCGCCCGGTCCACCTAGGGCCCTATCCGCTCGAGACGCTCCCCCGTCGGCCCGACGCCCTCCCCGCCGATCTTCGCTCGGCAGCAACTGCGACACGACCGAACGAGTCGCGAGCGGGCGGAGGTCGCGCCGCCGCCTCGTCGTATGTGCCGTATCTCGACCTCTGCGACTCGATGCGCACCGGCGACGTCGCGCCCGCGGCGCCGATCCCCGACGATCCGCAGAACATCGCCGACAATGTTCGGGCCGGTCTCTACTTCCTCGATGCGGACATGGTCGGCATCGGGCGAATCGACGACGACGCGTGGACCGGCGAGCCTCTGGGGCACCGGTTCGCAATCGTCACCGTCGTGGCGTTCACCCGCGAGTTCGTCGACGGGCCAACCCGTCCGGGTGACGACTGGATTGACGGCACCCGACAGATCAATGCCGACCTGCGGGCCGCCGAGCTGGCCACGATCACCGCGGCGTACATCCGAAATCTCGGCCACGACGCCGTTGCCCACACAACGTCGGCGACGGATCTCGACCTGCAGCGCGTGGCGTTGTCGGCGGGACTCGTCGAGTGTTGCGACGGTCAGCTCCGGGTGCCGTTCCTCGATCGCGGATTCGCGTTGTCGGTCGTCAGCACGGACCTCACGATGTCGACCGATCACGCCCTTGCGCCGCGCTCGGCCGTGCAGTCGTTGCGATCGACGCGCAGTCCAGCCTGGTTTCTCGGTTGGCGCGGCACCAGAGCGGGTTGGAGCCGACTGAACGGTGATCGGCGTCCGTTGCATCTCGGGCGGTACCCGATGGAACGCATCGACCGAGTGCCGACGACGACGACCCTGATCATCGACGACGAAGTTCCTCGGGTCCCCGTGCGCGCGGGCGGCTTCCCGCGCGCAGCCAACGGCGACATGGGCCCGAAGTTCCAGCGCGATGTCCAGGTGTTTGCCTACAAGACACCACAGGCACAGAGCTACGTCCGCCAGATCCGAGCGATGGTGCCTCTCCAAGATGGGCCGGTCGCCGCAGCGATCACCGCGGGCACCGACGACCCGGACAAAAACGCCGAGGCGGTCAAAGCGTTCGCCCACCACCTCGGCGGAGACATGGTCGGGGTCTGCGCGGTTCCGTTGTATGCGTGGTATTCGCACCGCGGCGACGGCACCGAGATCGAGCCGTACCACCGCAGCGCGATCGTCATCCTGATCGACCAGGGCTACGAAACGATGGAAGGCGCCAGCGGCGACGACTGGGTGAGCGGCGCACAATCGATGCGGGCCTACATGCGCGGCGGACAGATCGCCGGCATCCTCGCCGACCATCTGCGCTCGCTCGGGTGGTCGGCGCGCGCCCAGACCAACGCCGACTCCGACGTCTTGCACATCCCGCTGATCCTGCACGCCGGTCTCGGCGAGATGAGCCGGATCGGTGAACTGGTCCTCAACCCGTTCGTCGGCCCCAGATTCAAGTCGGTCGTGGTCACCACCGACATGCCACTGACGGCTGATCGACCGATCGACTTCGGGCTGCAGGACTTCTGCGCTCACTGCACCAAGTGCGCCCGCGAGTGTCCGTGCGCAGCGATTCCGTTCGGCGACAAGATCATGTTCAACGGCGCCGAGATGTGGAAACCCGATGTCGAGAAGTGCACCAAGTACCGCCTCGGCAACCTCAAGGGAGCGGCGTGCGGGCGATGCATGAAGACCTGCCCGTTCAACGCAGAGGGCATCCTCACCGAACGAGTCGCGCTGTGGGCGGCGATCAGGCTTCCGTTCACCCGACCGTGGATCGCCCGGTTGGACGATCGCGTCCGCAACGGATCGATCAACCCGATCAAGAAGTGGTGGTGGGACCTCGAATGGAAGGATCGCCGCACCGTGTCGCCCGAGCACGGCACGAACGCACGCGACCTCGACCTCGGGGGAGATCGCGTCGCCGGTCGTCAGAAGATCGCCATCTACCCCGCCGACGTCCTTCCCCCTGGCGATGCCATCGGTGTCCCCGTCACACTCGTACGCAAGGACGCCATCGAGCGGTTCAAGCTGGCCGAGTCACCCTCGGCAGCACGCCGTCGGGTGAAGGTGCGCAGCTGACCGCGATCTGAATCACACCTGAACGCGGCGTCACCGAGGTGCGCGGAGACCGGCGTCGACCATCAGCGGACCGAGGACCTCGTGGAACTGGTCGATCCCTTCTTCGTAGTCGACCCAGCTGACGGCCGCACCGTCGAGGCCGTCGTCACGCATCGCCTGGAACTGCTCGACGACGTGTTCGGGTGAGCCGACCATGGCGTTGGCGAAGAAGCCGAAGATGGCCGCCTCCTCCATCTCGGGCGCGAACGCCGCCGACTGCGACCCGCCCATCAGACTGCGGATCGCCGCTCGGGCTCCATCGTGGTCGCCGTACTCGTGCACGACGCGGCGGTACTCGGCCTGAGCAGCAGCGTCGGAGTCGCGGCACAGCACGTGGGCAGCACCGAAGACCTTCAGCTCGCGCCCGTACTCGTGTCGGGCTCGATGTTTGACCTCGGCGATCGCCTCACGGGCCGCCGAGCGATCGGGGGTGATCACGAAGTTGATGTCGGCGTACTGCGCAGCGAACTCCCGGCCCGCAGGGCTGAACCCGGCGCTCATGACCAGCGGGCCGGGTGTCTGCACCGGTCGGGGCTCGCTGATCACCGAGTTCGCCTCGTAGTACAACCCGGTGAAGTCGAAGGGTTGCTCGCCGGTGAAGATTCGATCGAGGAACTCGATCCATTCTCCGGCGATCTCGTAGCGCTGGTCGTGCTCAGCGAGTTCGATGCCGAACATCTGAAAGTCACTCATGTTCCACCCGGCGACGACGTTGAGCCCCAAGCGCCCTCCCGAGATGTGGTCGACGGTCGCGATCTCCTTCGCCGCCCGGACCGGGTGGACTGTGGGGACGTGGAATGTCGCGAAGACCTGGATCGTCTGGGTGCTCGCAGCAACTCCTGCTGCCCAGGTGAACGTCTCGAACGAGCGATGCGATGCTGGTCCGCCGCCACCTGAAGGGTTGCGCCATCGCGCCACGGGGATGATCGCCTCGAATCCCGCTCGTTCGGCCCCTCGAGCGATTCTGATCGTCTCGTCCCAGGTCACCACGGGCGGCCCCTCGACCGTGGTCAGGTTGGTGCCGCCGGCCATGTTCGAACTGAACACCGCCAGCGCGAAGTGATCGTCGGTCGCCACCAGTCGCCCGCCGAGCCGGTCGATCGACGCGTCCGCGAACGACTTGTCACTCACTGGTCTGCCACACACCGGCCACGATCGCAGCGATGGTCAGTCGTTCGCGGGCCACTGGCCGGAGAGCTCGGCAACGTGCGCGGTCATCGTGTCGATGTGTTCGCCCGAGTCGAGGCGGACCTTCGGCTGGAGCTTCGGCTTGCCGTGCGTCGCCGAGTACTCGGTCAGCGTTCGAGGAACAGCGGGTTCCTGCTGCGCCCAGGTCGGCTTGCCGCCCGGATCGCGGAAGTGCGGAATGACTTCTTCGGCCATCAGGTACATGTTCTTCTGCACCATCCAGTGCGGCATCGTGCCCAGATGGCCGCCGGCCGACATCACCATGCCGATCTTGAAGTCCTCGATGAGCTGCTCGTACTTCTCGATCACCGTCTGCGGCGATCCGACGATGACGTAGCCGCCATCGACGAGTTCCTCGTACGACAGCTCGGCAAAGCCCTTCGCCCCGGCTCGGACCTTGCCCTCGAGGGTCTTTTGCATCGAGTCGCGCGTGTTGTACCCAGCGGGCATCATGTGGAAGCCCGGGATCTTCAGCGCGTTGCGGAAGAACCACAGGATGTGGGCTCGGGCTTCGCGGTGCGCCTGCTCGTCGGTCTCGGCGACGTGTGTGTGACAGAGCCGACCGAGTTGACGCGGGCTCGGGGTGTACCCGAACTGCTCCTCGGCCACCTGGTAGTACCGGGCGAAGGCTGACTTCGACAACCAGTTCGAAGTCGGCGTGAGCATGAACGGGTAGCGACGCTTGGCGGCGTTGTCGATCGTGTCGACGCTGGTCGAGCCGGGCAGCCAGATCGGCGGGTGCGGCTGTTGCACCGGACGCGGCCACACATTGACGTACTCGATGTCGTAGTGCTCGCCATGCCACTGGAACGGACCCTCCTCGGTCCATGCCTTCTCGATGAGGTCGTTGGCCTCCCAGAAGCGATCCTTCGACAGCGTCGGGTCGCTGCCGGCAGACACGTACTCTGCGCCCATCGCTCGCACGTGACCCGAGATGATTCGACCGCCCGACAAGACGTCGAGCATCGCGATCTCTTCCGCGACGCGCAGCGGATTGCGGTGCAGCGGCAACGCATTCCCCACCACGCCGATGCGCATGTGCTCGGTCTTCGCGGCGAGGTACGACGCCCAGAGGTTCGGTGCGGGCTGCACGGCATAGGCCGTCTGGTGGTGCTCGTTGACGAGCACTCCGTCGTAGCCGAGCTTCTCCGCCAGGACCATCTGGTCGAGATACTCGTGGTACAGGCGATGGCCGACCTGGGGGTCGTAATGCCCGTTGGGCAACGTGATCCAGATCGACTCCATGTCCTCGGCCGCCGGGATGTACGGATAGGGCATGAGGTGGAACAGATAGAACTCGAGGCGGTTCATGACTCATCTCCTGACGGGACGGTTTCGATGAAGTCGGCGACGGTGCCCGCGACCCCGGTGGGATTCTGCACGAGCAGGCCATGGCCGACACCGTCGAGTGTCGTGAGCGTCGACGACGGCAAGATCTCCGACCACCGTTGAGCGTGGACAGCTGGAATGATCCGGTCGTCGCTGGGTGTGATGAGGTGGGCCGGCACGTCAAGGTTCGACAGGCGTCGGCCGAGCCGGGTGTCGTACCGACGCTCCCAGATCAGGCGCGCCGTGACGCCGTTCTCGCCGTACGCGCCCACGAATCCTTCGATGTCGGACGGGGGTGGAAAGAGTTCGGCGTGCTCGCCCGGCTCACCGTTGAACAGCGCGTCGACCACCAGCTGCGGATCAGCGGCCAACCACTCCATCGCCGGCGCTTCGGGCACCCGCAAGCCCATCGGGGCGATTGCGGTCAGCGAGCGCACACGACCGGGGTGGAACGCAGCGAGATTGGCGGCCATCCACGCACCGATGTCGTAGCCGACGAGGTCGAACCGATCGACGTCCAACGCGTCGAGTAGCGCCCGCTGGTGCAGCACGAGATCGTCGAAGCCGAGCATCCACGGCGGCGGACCACCCTCGAGGTAGCCGGGCGTGACCGGCGCAACGAGGTCGAAACGGCCGGCGAGCGCCTCGTGGAACGGCAACCATTTCGTGGGGAAGAAAGCGCCGTGGAGGAACACCACGGTGCGGCCGGACCCGGACCGTCGCACGGTCGACGGCCACCCCTGCACGTCGAGTCGGATGTCGCTGTGGGTCGGCGCGGCGGTGCTCGTCATGCGCCCTCCTTCGTGTTCGTGGGTCTGTCCACCAGTCGGTCGAGGCAACTGTAGTGCATTTTGGTGACCGTCGTCACGAAAACAATAGGAATCATCCCACTGCGATGAGGGGGGAGATTCGATCAGCGCGAGGAGAGGCCGGCGTCGACGGGCAACATCACACCGGTGATGTACCGCGCCGCGTCGGACGCGAGGAAGGCGACCGCCTCGCTGACGTCGCTCGGCTCGATCCACGGAACCGGCAGCGAGTGATACGACATGAACAGATCGATCACGTCCTTGCGACCGGGCGACTCCAGATCAGGCCGGAACAGTCGATAGGTGAAGTCGTTGTGGATCATCGAGGTGTCGACCGCGGTCGGGTGCACCGAGTTGACCCGCACGCCTCTCGGGCCGAGTTCGTTGGCGAGGCTGCGCATGAGGCCGACGACACCGTGCTTGGCCGACGCATAGTGGGCGAGATTCGGCGGCGCCTTCAACCCACCGTTGGCACTGCTGATCAGCACGATCGATGCCGTACCGGTTCCACCGTTGGCCGGCAATCTCGGATTGGACAGCATCGAGGGGACGACTGCCTTCACGGTGTTCCACACTCCGGTCAGGTTGATGTCGATCATCTCCTGCCACGCCTCTGGCGCCATGAGTTCGATCGGCGCGCCGCCCGCGATTCCGGCGTTGGCCACCACGATGTCGACGTGCCGAGACGCATCGCCTCGATCACCGACGTCGTCGGCCAGTTCTGCGAGTGCACGCTCGGTCGCCCCCGACAATGCCCCCAGATCGCGCACGTCGGCCTGCGCCGCCACGCACCGCTG
>JBGTEH010000537.1:0-6455 GCA_041747915.1 Ilumatobacteraceae bacterium | reverse complement strand
GCGCGACCGTCGGGCGGTCGGCCGACGGAACCGTCGACATCGATCTGGTGCGCGATGGTCCGCACGGCCTCATCGCCGGAACCACGGGGGCCGGCAAGAGCGAGCTGCTGCGCACGCTCGTCGTGTCGCTCGCCGCGGCGGTGAGCCCGGATCACCTCACGTTCGTGCTCATCGACTTCAAGGGTGGAGCGACGTTCGACACGTGCGCGTGCCTGCCTCACACAGTGGGCGTGATCACCGATCTCGACGAAGGTCTCGCGGAGCGAGCGCTCGTGAGTCTCGACGCCGAGGTCCGTCGACGCGAGCGCCTCCTGCGCGACGTGCGCGCCGACGATCTGACCGTGTATCGACGCAGTGCCACCGAGCCGCTGCCCCGGTTGGTCGTGGTCGTCGACGAGTTCGCCGCGCTCGCCAAGGAACTGCCTGAGTTCCTCACGTCACTGGTGGGGATCGCCCAGCGGGGCCGCAGCCTCGGCCTCCATCTGCTGCTCGCGACCCAACGCCCGGCTGGGGTGGTGACCGACGACATTCGGGCGAACACGAACCTACGGCTGGCGTTGCGACTCCACGATCGCGCCGACGCTCTCGATGTGGTCGGCGACGATCTGCCGGCGAGGTTCCCGCGTGGCATGCCGGGCCGGGCGGCGCTGCGGCTGGGTCCTGACGAACTCGTCGTGTTCCAGACCGCTTCGTGCACCGGACCGGTCCGACCGTGCGCCACGCAGTTGCGCGTCGAGTTCCCGGCGCAACACGCAGCGAGCCACGACGTGGAGTCGCCGACCGAACTGGCCACGATGGTCGACGCGATCGTCGACGCAGTGGCGATCGCAGGCGTCGGCGAGCCGCATCGCCCGTGGCTCGATCCACTCCCCGACGTGCTGGCGCGCTCGCAACTTCCGGCGGATCGATCTGTGGTGGGCCTGCTGGATGATCCGTCCCATCAGGTCCGCCGCCCGTTGCGCTGGGACCGCGGCAACCTCCTCGTCGTGGGGTCGCTGGGATCGGGGACCACATCAACGGCAATTGAGCTGGCCGCGTCGCGGCTCCGCAATGGGGCGAATCTGTACGTGATCGACGGGCGCAGTGATGCGCAGCTCGGTCGGCTCGCGGATGTCTTGGGGTGCGGTGGGGTGATTCGCTCGACCGAGACGGAACGGCTCGACCGAGTACTTCGACGCGTGACCGACGAACTCGACCGACGTGGTCTCGAACGCTCGGCCGAACCTGCGTGGGTGGTGCTGATCGACGGGCTCGAATCGGTCCGCGCAGCTCTGTCCGACATCGATCGGACCGACGCCGCGGCGCGCCTGGACCGGATCGTGAAGGAGGGACCGTCTGTCGGCGTCGTCACCTGCGCGACCACCGATGGCAGTTCGCCCGGGCTGTTCGCAGCGTTCTCGGGTGACCGCTGGATCATGCACGTCGATGTGTCGACCGCTCGTGCTGCGGGCCTCGGAGTCGCGCCGCCGCCTGCGGTGCCCGGACGTGTTGTCGTTGCCGCATCCGCCCTCACCGGACAGGTCGTGTTCGACGGTGATCCGCTGGTCGGACTGCCGAGTCGGGTCGATGGAGAAGGCCCGTCGCTGGTGGAGGTGCTCCCCGGCGTCGTCGACCTCGGGCAACTCGAGGACGGTGACGGTCTGGTGGTCGGTTTGGGGGCCGACGATCTCATGCCCGTCGCGTTGCACCTGCCGGAGGGCGACCATGTGTTCGTCGGCGGCGCAGCGAGGACCGGCAAGACGACAGCGCTGCGCCAGCTCGAACATGCGTGGAGCCGGCGCCATTGCGACGGTGTGGTCGTGCATGTCGACCGTTGGCACCCGCTCGACCCGTCGGCACTCGAATCCGGCGGAACGACACTTGTCGTGGTCGATGACGCCGACCGCATCGACGACACCGGAGGCCTTCTGACTGCGATCGTCGCCGGTCGGCATCGCGGTGTCACGGTGCTCGCCTCGGCGCGAGTCGAAGCGGTGCGAGTGGCGTACGGGCACTGGGTTCGAGAGGTGACACGGAGCCGGTGCGGGATCATCATGACCTCGGTCGGTGAGGTCGATGGCGAGCTGCTCGGAGCGACGCTGCCGCGCCGTTCGGTCATCGCACCGCGCCCGGGCCTCGCTTGGGTGATCGATCCGCGAGGGCATCGTCTGGTGCAGGTCGCTGCCAGAATGCGCACATGACCCGCATCGTCACCGTGGCCGGCGCCCAGCTCGGGCCGGTGCAACTTGCGGACGACCGAGCGTCGGTCGTCGAGCGGATGATCGTGCTGCTGCAGGAAGCCGCCAGCCAGGGTGCCGACCTCGTCGTGTTCCCGGAGTTGGCGCTGACGACGTTCTTCCCTCGCTGGTTCGTCGACGACATCGCGACGACCGACCACTTCTACGAACGGTCGATGCCGAACGACGCGACGCAGCCGCTGTTCGACGAGGCCCGGCGTCTGCAGATCGGGTTCTGCCTCGGCTATGCGGTGATCGAAGACGGCGCCGACGGGTCACAGCATCGCTGGAACGTCCAGACGCTCGTCGAGCGTGACGGTTCGATCGTCGCGACGTTCAAGAAGGTCCACATCCCGGGCCACGCGACCAACGAGCCCGATCGCCCGTTCCAGCACCTCGAGCGCTATTACTTCGAGCCGTCACCCGAGGGGTTCGGTGTGTGGGACGCCTTCGGTGGTCGCGTCGGGATGATGATCTGCAACGACCGGCGCTGGCCCGAGAGCTATCGGCTGATGGGACTGCAGGGCGTGGAGCTGATCCTGTGCGGCTACAACACACCGCTGCACTACGCGCCCGATCCGAGCCAGGATCCGCTGCAGGGGTTCCACAACGGCCTCGTGATGTCGGCGGGCGCGTATCAGAACGGAACGTTCGTCGTCGGCGTCGCCAAGGGCGGGGTGGAGGAGGGCGTCGACTCGCTCGCCGAGTCGTCGATCTTCGCTCCGTCGGGTGAGTTGCTCGCCAAGGCCGAGACCAACGGCGACGAGCTGATCGTTGTGGAGTGTGACCTCGACTGGTGTGCGCAGTACACCGGCACGCTCTTCGATTTCGCCACCTACCGCCGCCCCGAGCTCTACGCCCCCCTCGCCGAGCGATCGTAGAACGAGGGAACCGAATCGCCCGCTCGTGCGTTTGCGTGTGTGACCCTGTTGAGCGTGGAGCCGAGCATGCCGATCGATGCTTTCGTCGCGGCCGACTTCGACACGTTCTTCACCGAGAGTCATTCCGAGTTGGTCAGGGCGCTGGCGCTGGCGCTGGGCGACGCCGAGTTCGGGCGTGATGCTGCGTCAGAGGGGTTCGCTCGCGCACTCCAGCGTTGGTCTGAGGTGTCCGCGTACGCCAATCCCGCCGGGTGGGTGTACCGGGTGGGGTTGAACTGGGCTCGATCGCGTCGGCGCAAGACGCGCCGCGAACGCGTCGGCCACCGCGTGGCCGACGCTGCGACGCTCGGGCCGGTACACCATCCCGATCTGGTCGATGCTCTTCGGCAACTGTCGCTCGACCATCGCACCGTGGTGGTGGGGCGGTACTACTTCGACTGGTCCGAGGCCGACATCGCCGCCGCGCTCGGCATCGCGCCGGGCACGGTCAAGAGTCGGCTCAGCCGAGCCCTTTCGCAACTCGCAGAACTGATGGAGGCACCTGATGGACGATCGTGACGACATTCGAAACGGTCTGAACGAGGCGGCAGCGTCGATCGATGTGGGCGACCTCGAGCTGGCGCGCGCCGATGCGCACCACACCTCTTCGCGTCGACGTCGGAGGGTGCGCGTCGGGTCTGCACTCGGGGCCGTCGTGGCCATCGTCGCTGCCGCAGGCATCGTCGTCGCCGTGTCGGCATCTGATGAACCCGACACGCTGGTCACCGCAGACCTGGTCGAGACGACGCCGCCGACGACCGACGAATCGGTCGACTCGACGATTGCCGCACAGCCGACCGCAGGCACACGCACAGTCGAAGTGATCGACCGTCCGGGAGTGGTGGGATCGAACGCCGGAACGAACGGAGCGCCGGAGTACAGCGAGTGGCTGGTGCCGTGGCGTGACGGCTTCCTGGCGGGCTCCACCCGTGTGCCACCCCAACCATTGCCCGACAAGTTGCCCGACGAGGTTGTCGCCCTGTTCCCGCAGGAGGTGACCGATCTGTTCGGTGGGAATCTGCCGGCGACGATCGACGAGGCGACTCGCATGCTGTCGGAAGCGGGCCTGCTCGACGAAGTGACCGCCGTCATCCAGGCGAACCCCGAAGCCTCCGAGGCCATCTACGGCGCCCCCAACACCGCCGCGCCAGCGCTTGATGCCCGATTCACGACCGATGGAGTCACCTGGGAGCCCGTCGAGGTCACGCTGCCCGCGGGTGCCACATATCTCTCCGGCGTGGCCACGGTCGGCGATCGGCTGGTCGTGTCGTACGTCGAGCAGGAGCCGACAGGCGTCGACGGCGGCACCGACCGATTCAGCGTCGCCACGACGACCGACCTGACCACGTGGAGTATCCAGGAGATCGTGGCCCCGCCACTGTCGGTCGAGCTGCCGGCGGGCGTCGTGCGCGGCTTCAACACCCAGGGCTTGGCTGTCACCGAGAGCGGGTGGGCAGTGACCGCGTTCGATTCGGTGCAGCCTGATGCATTGGGACTGGTCAGAGCTGCGGGCCTCGAGCCCCCCGGTTTGACCGAGGCGAACGGTTTTGGTGTCGGCATCGACCCGACCGGCATCGAGATCCAGTACGGCGACGATTCCGAAACCGCATCCCAGACGATTCGCTTCACGTGGGAGGAACTGGGCATCTCGCCTGAGGTCGCGGCACTTCTGACCGGCCAAGGCGGCAACGACAGCCAGGTGTGGTCGTCGACGTGGGACGGCGTCGCTCGAGCGGCGGACGTGCCGTCGGCGCCGGGCCAGTTGCTCGCGACGTCCGCCGGATTCCTCCAATTCACCGATCGGACGTGGTTCTCGCCCGACGGGTTCAGCTGGACGCCGAGTGATCTGCCAGACCCCGACGGCCATGTCATCACCGCCTTCGTCTCTGGCGATGGAGTGATCGCGTTGTCGACCGGCTCGGCGGGGTCCACGGATGTCTTCCGGCTCGACGCCACCGGCGCGAATTCGGAGCTGCTCGATGTCACCGGGCTTCCTTCGGTTTCCCAGTTCGGCTTCTACTCGCAGGCTGCGCCCGGATCGGCGATGGTCTTCGACGGCGGTCAACCACCAACCCAGTCGCCGCTGATCGTCGAGGTCGATGGCTACCGCCTCAGTTCCGAGAACGCCATTTTCGAACTCACCGATCTGGCAACCGGCGAGGTGATCGTGAGCGAGGACTTCAGTCGACGAGGTCCCGATGACAACTCCAACTTCGACTTCGGGCTCGACGGAATCACGGTCACCGACCCGGCTTCGGGTGACGTGCTCGTGGTCGTCGCGAACGACGTGCTGGAGCAAGCCGAGCAGAATCTGTTCGGTGGCTCGTCCGAGGTCCAATACACGCCCGACCTCTGGCTGATCGGGTCGGCCGACGGTGAACGCTTCGTCGTCGTCGATCTCGATGACGGCGATGGCTTCGGCGGGCCGATCGTGGTCGCCACCAACGGCAACCGAGCGTTGGTGCTGACCGGCGACCGGTGGACCGCCTACGACATGTCGTGATCACGTCGCCCGATCGGCGTCTACCCTGACGGCGTGACGAGCCCGCGGCCCCAAACCGCCACCACCATGGTCTTCGAGGACGCGGTCGACCGCGTGCGTGAGGGCGGCGGTCGGATCACCAGGGCCCGCCGGGTGCTCTTGGAGGACCTGTACTCCCTCGGCGAGCGGGTGACCGCCGAGGAACTCGCCGATCGTCACGACGACATCGATCTTGCCACCGTGTACCGATCGCTCGCCCACTTCGAGGAGGTCGGCGTCATCGAACACGTCCACCTCGGCCATGGTCCTGCGGTCTATCGCTGGGCTGGTGCCCGCACCATTGCGGCAGTGTGTGAAGGATGTGGAGCGGTCGTCGACATCCCGGCCGAGGAACTCGATGGCGTCGCGGCGCGCCTTCACACGCACTACGGCCTACGGCTGTCGCTCGGCCACTTTGCGCTGTCGGTGCGCTGCCCCGCCTGTTCGTAACCCCGCATTCACGGGGGCGTCTTTCATCCGGCCCGGCGCTTTGACAAACTGTCAAGCGTGACCGAACTCGCCGACAGCCCCGCCGACGCACCCGCCGACGGCGACGCCGGCGACGATCGAGCGACCGTTTCATTCATCGTCAACGACACGCCCGTCACGGTCAGGCGGTCGCATCCGCACCTGCTCGCCGCGTTGCGCGAGGAACTCGACATCACCTCACCCAAGGACGGGTGCTCACCGTCGGGTCAGTGCGGGTGCTGCACCGTGTTCGTCGACGGCAAGGCGATCGTCGCCTGCCAGTGCGACATGGACAAGGTCGAAGGTTCGTCGGTGATCACACTCGAAGGA
>JBGTEH010000536.1:0-4267 GCA_041747915.1 Ilumatobacteraceae bacterium | reverse complement strand
CAATCGTGTGGGGAGTGTCGGTGGTCGCTGACTCCGCCCAATTCTCGGCGATCGTGAGCGAGCGCGCCGACCAGCGATACGTGGGCACCGCGCTCACCGCCCAACTCGCGTTCGGGTTCCTTCTCACCACCGCGACGATGTGGCTCGTGCCACTCGTGCGTGACCACGCCGGCTGGTGGGCCGCGTTCGCGATGCTCGCGCCAGGTCCCCTGCTCGGAGCGTGGGCCCTACGCGGCGTGGCCGACCAGCCCTCGTTGATCGCGTAACTCCGCGTTGGCCAACTCAAGGACTGTCGTCGGCGTCAACTCGCCGCTGAAGGCGACAAAGCAAACCACCGCCACGAACCGCGTGTTCCGGAATTCGAAGAGCCACGGTGGGGTTTCCAACGGCGTGAGACCGGTTCCTTTCCTGGCGTGTGCTGCGGCGTCGTTCGCTGCACTTCGGTGGAAGCCCACGATCACCCTGGCGGAGGAAGCGGTTGTCATTGACGAGTCGCCCGAGCAGCTCATTGGTCGGTTCCGCGAACGGCTCGGCGCCGGTGACGACGTGATCGTCGCCCACTCGGATCGCATCGTGCGTGGCTTTCACGGTCGGGCTGGTCGGTTCCGGTACGACACCATCGAGGTCATTACCTTTGGACCATCGTCGATCACGTTCGAGCACCTCGACGGGCCGTTCGCACGCTGCGCCGAGTTGTTCGAGTTCGCTCGGCGAACGACCGGAACGAGTATCTCGCACTCCGGCACGTTCGCCCTTCGCGGTGGATTGTGGACCTGGCCGCTCGCTCGAACAGCGGTCAAATCGGCGTTCGAACGTCACGTCCACGACCACTTGGCATCGCTGCGCGACGAACTCGCCGACCGTTCGACAAGCGAAGTTGGATCCGATGAGCGCTGACCTCTGCACGTTCGTCGCTATGAGCCAACTTGGGCGTAGCAGCGGGGGCCAGCATCCGCGACGCCCAAAGCGATGTCCGATCAGCACCCTGAGACAAATGGGCCAGGCGCAGCCGTCGACGACGGGCCACAGCCGAAACACCACCAACGCCTGCTGACACGTTGTCGAGCCGCGGATGACCAAGGTCGGTGGAGAAACGACCACCATGGGAGGGACGCGGATGCGGACGGCGTCAACGTTGATCGCGTGACCGGGGTGAGACCAGAATCGTCCGCTGCGACGACGAATGCCTGAACAGTTGACACGCGTCAAGACGGGCGGGACAGCTTGGCCTGGATCCATCGGCTGAGCCGACCCGGCTGCGGCGGCTCGTAGTCATTGGGAACCGCATGAGGTGCGCGATCGGCGGCGAGGGCGAGTACCCCGTGGATATCGGGGTTGACGAGCGCGCTCGTGCCGATGGTCACGGTCGGCACGGTTTCATTGCCCCCTGCGAGTTCACGAACCCGTGCGGCGGCCTTCGGGTCGCTCCAGATATCGACACGTCGATGCGGAACGCCATGCTTGTCGAGTTGACGCAACAGCGCTGCACAGAACATGCATCCTGGGCGCCAGTACACAACGATGTCGTTCATCGGTCGCCCCCGGCCGTGTAAGACACGGCCCCACCCGTGATCGCTGTGCCAGCCGCAGTGCTCGCCTGCTCGAGGTTGAGCGGGACGAATGTCGCGGTGGCGGTTACGCAACGTCGGCTGTCGTCGCGGCTGATCATGCCCCGCGTGCGGATGGCCCGGGCGTCGATGTCGACGATTTCAGCGCGAACGGAGTGCAGGCCGTCGACCCGGACGGGATGCTCGAATCGGCTCGTGGTTTCCTGGGTGACGGCAAACTTTCCGGCAACGGCAATCGCCGCCCACGCCATCGCCTCGTCAAGGATCGCCAACAACACGCCACCGCGCACATAACGCGGAGCACCGGAGAACCGTTCGTCGAGCGAGAACTCCGCCACGACGCGTTCACCTCCGACGTCGTGGTGGAACGCAATGCCGAGCCCCGCAGCGTTGCGCGGTTCGCACACGAAACAACTGGACTCGATGCCCCAGCCGTCATTGGTCAGAGGAACGAGCTGATCGAGAGTTACCGGTTCGCTGGTCATAGGTCGGAAACCCGCCCATACGCCGAGAACTTCCCGCACCAGAGAGCCTTCTGCCTCGTCGCGCTGCCGTTGTGGGTCGTCAACACGCGGCAGTCGGGTGCGACGGCAGTGGAATAGGTGACGAGGCAACCTGGGTTTCCAAGTCATCCACCCCAACGGGGCACGACCTCAGGAGACAACGATGACAGAATACCGAAGCCCACTCGTCGCCCGAACTCTGGACACCGCGGAGGGCGAAGCCGCAGAACTCCTCGCCAGCGCGCAAAAGGCGACCGGCATGGTGCCCAACATGTACGGCGTGATGGCGAACTCGCCCGGCCTCCTCGCGACGTACCTCGACGGCTACCGACGATTCCGTAGCGGATCGGGGTTCACGCCGGCCGAGCAGGAAGCCATCTTCCTCACGATCAGCCGAGACAACGGGTGCGACTACTGCATGGCGGCCCACAGTTTCCTGGCCGACAACATCTCCAAGACCCCCGTGGAGATCACCGAGGCGATCCGAGATGATCGACCCGTTGACGATGAGCGCTACTCAGCGCTCATCGGGATGACCCGCTCAATGCTCGATACCCGCGGCCACCCGAGTGATGCTGATGTCGCCACGTTCCGGGAGGCGGGCTATAGCGACGCCCAAGTCCTCGAGTTGGTGCTCGCGGTCGCGGTGAAGACGATCAGTAACTGGTCGAACCACCTGTTCGCCACACCGGTTGACGAGGTGTTCGCTTCTCGCCTGTGGTCGGTTCCCGAACCGTCATGAACGTCCAGCCCGGCGCGCTTTCAACATGAACTCACACAAACCTGTCGGGCGCCTCGCCCAGACCATTCGCGCCTACCGACCTGGGCGATGGTCGGCAGCAGGTAGCCGTGCAGTTCTTCACCTGTCAGCCAACAGTCTGATCGAGCACTGGCCGTCAGCGGAACGACGAAGATCCCGAAGCGCCGCCTGATCGCTTCGCGGAGCATCGAGGCTGAGTCCGTAACGAGGTGCATCATCGGCCCGGACTCATCGTCGCTCTGATGCAACCCTGAATGCCCGCGTCACCCGCATTGCAGATGGGCGCCCCAAACTCGACGAGATCGAACCGGTCAGACGGGGGTGTAGACGACGCCGAGCGTTCCCGGACCGGTGTGCGCGCCCACCGATGGGCCGACTTCGTAGACAACGATCTCGCTGCTGGCGAGCCGCGCCTGGAGGCGGGTCTTCATCTGCTCGGCGACGTCACGGTGGACTGCATGACCGACGCCAATGCGCAAGGCACCGGTGCCGGCGATCGCCGCGGTCCCGTTGATCATCGCCTCGATCGCCGTGTCGAGATCGGCAACCGCTCCTCGATCGTGCAGCGCGCCGTTGCTCAGCTCGAGCACCGTTGTCGGTGTCAGGTCGCCGCTGACGGCGACGAACCGCCCGCCGCGGCGTGCAACGGCAGGGACGCCGACGACGAAGAGACTTCCCGTGTCCGTCGCCGTGCGTTCGGCGGCCGCTGCAGCGTCCTCGATCTTGCCGCCACGGTCGAGCACCTCTGCGGCGGCCCAGACAGCGAGGGCGACGGGGAACGATCCGACGCCCGCGTCGACGACGCAGACCGGTATGTCGACGATGTCGGCCGCGAAGGTTGCCGCCGCGACCGTCGCGGAGTAGGAGGCGCCGGTGGTCACCGACAGCACTGCGGTCGCGCCGCGGGCGGCGGCGGCCCGGTAGGTGTCGACGAAGCGGCCCGGCGACGGCGCGGCGGTGGACACCTCGGCACCGTTGGCCATGCGGGTGTAGAAGTCGGCCGTGGTGAGATCGACGCCTTCGGCGAAGTCCTCGCCGTCGATGGTGATGGTCAGTGGAACGACGGAGATCGCGAATCGCCGTCGGATATCGTCGGGCAGCATCGAGGCGGAGTCGGTGACGACCTGAATCATCGGCTTGGCCTGGTGGTGCGGAACTTGGTCAGGATCATGGCGGCTCCCGCGAGCGCGAAGAGCGGGAGTCCAACGGTGGGCGATGGACCCCACGCATTGGGCAGGCGTCGCCGCCACCAGAGGACGGCAGCAGCGACCCACACAGCGGACGACACCCAGACGGCATGTTCGGCGTTGCGTTTCGTCGCCGCCGCCGTCGCGGCGACGGCGGCGTCGATCGGGAAGTAGGCAGGGAACACTGCGAGGCACGCGCCGGCGGAGTTGGCGACGCCCTTGCCGCGCGACCAGACCGGGACGATGTGC